>CAMDSG010000029.1 GCA_945907055.1 Bifidobacterium breve
CTTTATGGCGACGGCCTCAATGTTCGAGACTGGTGCTACGTAGAGGACAACTGCAGTGGCGTCGATGCGGTGCTACGAAATGGCGTAATTGGCGAGATCTACAACATCGGTGCAGGTAATGAGGAGCCCAACAGGTTCCTCACAGACAGCATCCTTGAGATTCTCGGTTTCGACGACTCCATGATCGAGTACGTCGAGGATCGCCTTGGGCATGACCGTCGGTACTCGATCGATACCACCAAAGCGCGCTCTCTCGGGTGGGCTCCAAAACGCGATTTCCGTGAGGCACTAGAGGCGACTGTTGCTTGGTATAGCGATAACCGCTGGTGGTGGGAGCCACTCCGAACAAAGCAGGGTTAATGCGAGTTCTTATTACCGGCGCAGCCGGGATGCTCGGGAACGAGTTGGTATCCGCCTTCTCGGATCATGAAGTCACCGGGCTCGCTCGTAGCGACCTTGACGTCTCGGACCGGGGCGCAGTTCTTGATGCCGTGAGCACGATCAAGCCTGGATTGATACTCCATGCTGCTGCTTGGACTGCAGTAGACGCATGCGAATCAGACCCTGATCAAGCATTCGCCATAAACGCGATTGGTCCTCAGTACATTGCCGAGGCCGCCGAGAAATGCTCTGCACGGGTGGTTACATACTCGACTGATTATGTTTTCGATGGCACACTCGATCGCCCTTACTCGGAGCTCGACACTCCGTCGCCTCAGTCGGTCTACGGAGAATCCAAGTTGCGCGGAGAAGAAGCCTTCAACGACGAGGCTGTAATTATGCGGGTCTCATGGGTCTCTGGATTTCACGGAGCCAACATGGTTAAGACGATTCTGCGAATAGCGGAGGAAAACCCAATTCTCAGATTTGTGGATGACCAAATTGGTTACCCAACCCTCGCGGCCGATGCCGCGGCGATGACCCGCCTACTTGTAGACCAAGAACGCTCCGGCCTCTATCACGTTACAAATCAGGGAGAAGTCTCATGGTTTGGTTTTGCAAGAGAGGTCCTTATCGCTGCCGGCCTAGACCCCGAACGCGTAGAGCCGATTACAACTGCAAGCCTTACCCCTCCTCGCCCTGCCAAACGGCCAGCAAACTCCAGACTCGAGAATGCAGCCCTAAAGCGAGACGGTATTGAACTACTCCCCGACTTCAGAGAGCCCCTCTCGCTCTTAGTTCCACGTCTACGGGGCGAGTGACGAGGGGCGCTGATGACCAATGGGCTCGATAGCGCAATACAGTCGCAGGGAGCGAAGCCACGTGTTCGAGTCGTGGTTGTTGATTACGACGGCGGCGAGACAACACTTGCATGCCTGAGATCTCTCGAAGCCACAAACTGGCCAGAGGATTCTCTTGAGATAGTCCTCGTTGACAACGCCTCTACCAACCCCGTTACAGGCCTTGTTCGGAGTGAACTCCCAAGGATTCGAGTCATCGAGAGCAGTGAGAATCTCGGTTTCGGTGGTGGATGCAACCTCGGCATTGGGGATCTCACTGGAGTTGATTATGTCGCTCTAATTAACAACGACATTACCGTCGAGCCTGAGTGGCTTTCACCCCTTGTTGATGCAGTTGCTAAGGACCCCCGCATCGGTGCATCCTCACCGAAGATAATCCTTGCATCGAGATACAGAAAGATCATTCTCAGGTCGGATGTATCTACCCACGGAAGAGGGGACAGACGCACATTAGGGATCCGCGTTGACGCAGCGCGCGTAGGCGGCGTGGATGTAACTAGTGATCTTCGTTTCATCAGCGGCACATGGGGGCCTGAGCTTCAGAGCGACGGATCATTGAGTGTGTGGACCAATGGATTGGCCGAGCTTCTGATCCCATTCTCAGAGGAGGGTACCGAGGAGTGCGAGTTGCTCCTATCTGCATTGGGGCCAGTTGAGGTATTCGTCGAGGAGGTTGGCGCTGAGACAAATAGCGCAAGCACGAAGATCTCTTCTCAACCGCAGTGGGTATCGATTCAAGCTACGCGCCCGACAATCGAGGTAATACAAAACACCGGCACTGAGATTATCTCTGATGGATTTGGGGTCGACCGCGGCTACCTCGATATTGATAACGGGCTCCACGATTTACCCGGAGAGATAACCGCGTGGTGCGGCGGAGCGGTACTACTCAAATCCGAGTACCTGCGAACATCTGGAAGATTCGACTCCTCCCTCTTTCTTTACTACGAAGACGTCGACCTCTCGCTGCGCGGGAGCACGCTTGGCTGGCGATACGTATACGAACCCGCTTCGGTGGTGCACCACATTCATGCTGCTACCGCATCTCGCAATTGGCGCAGGAGTGAGCAACTAAAAGAGCGCAATCGGCTCGTGGTACTGCGCAGACATGCGGGGCTGGTGGCCGGAACAAAAGCCTGGATCAATACAGCGGGGGCAACTGCTGGATATGCAAAACGCGACATAATCTCGCCAATGCTCCACGGAGAGAAACCTCGACCTGCGTATGTAGCCGCTCGGTTGCGCGCACTCTCAAGTGCAGCAGCGTCCTTCTTATCTAGTCGCTGAGTTACCTTTATTTCGCAGGCCCGTCCTGCGCGCCGCTGAGCCGATGGATCTGCGCAGACCACTCGGGTTCTTTGGAGCGAGCGCCACACCACTTTTAAGGTCTGGGGCTCTGCTCGGAGCACGGCACCACTCGACCAGGGGCGCCAACGCAACCCCCCATGTATGGCCCTTGGCATGAGTTAGCGCACAAGATGAGAAACGTTCACGAGTCGATTGATCTAAGAGGACTCGCAGCGCATTAGCGAAACCATCGACATCGCCAGGGGCAATCGCAATTCCAGCACCAGCTGCAGCGATTGAGGACATCAGGTCATCACCGCCGGTAGCGACAGTTGGGCGGCCAGCCCATAATCCGTCTAGAAGGCGCGTGCGGTATGCGTAACGCGTCTCAACATGGTCTCTGTGAGCGCTCACCATTACATCTGCCTCGAGCAGGTATCCGCCGAGGTCGGCAAACGGGACCCAATCTAGAAAAGTGACAACCTCATTAAGTGCGTTCTTATCGACGTAGTCGCGCGCTGCGCGAGCTGCCGGTGTCTCTCCTACGTCAGGGTTCGGGTGGCGAGAGCCTGCGAAGACCAGATGTACCGGATGGCCCTCAGCTGCGAGCGAGGCTGTGGCGCTAATGACAGTCTCAGGATCGAACCATGGGTAGATACCGCCGCCCCACCAAAGAATTATGTCGTTGCTGCTAAGAACCTTATTCCCAACACCCTCGCGCGCGCCTCTAAGCACTTCGCTAGTAGCGGGTTCAGGGGCCTGCGCATTTAACCCAAAAGGAACCGTGAGCATTAAGCGCGTGAGGTCTGGAGAATCGGCGTAGGTAAACTCGTTTACTCGCCCTGCGGAGGCAAGCGCTCCGGTCCAGAGATCACGTTGGCGCCCGCCGACATCCAAGAAAAGATCACCGCGAGCCAACAAGGATCCGATGGCTGCTACCGATGCAGCGATAGTCGCCCTACGTCGCTCCGGCGTTAGCGATGCGCTCTGCTCGAGTACCTCAAGATGATACGGGTCGTATAGGTCTGCAATAACGCAGGCATCAGATGCCGCTAGTACCGGGTATCGATCGAGGAGATCGCTCTGCACGATAATGATCTCCGATTGTGAAGCGGCCTCGGCAGTCTCATTCGAGAGCATGCCTAAGCGGAACCCTCCATTGGAGACTTGCTCCGCTACGCCATCATCCACTGATGCCGCTAGAAGGATTACCTCGTGCTGAGAACCTGGGTCATTCGCAAGCGCCCTGGCTATTGCGATAGCTCTAATCGCAGGCCCGGCTAGTCGTTCGCCAATGACTTCACCGGTGAGTACCGCTATGCGCGCCACGTGCCGCCGAGTGACGTGATGCCCGAGGTCTTCGGATTGCCCTCTGCAACATCAAACGCATGCAGATCCCCAACCTCGTGGATCGGGGTCATCTGCGTTGTGTCGTAGATCGTGCCGGTGACGTGGTATTTCCCTGAAGAGACTAGAAGTCGCGGAACTGCCAGATCGATCCACCCAAGACCAGTGGGGATCTCTAAAGAGAGTCCCTGGTCTCGAGAGTTCGTACCGGTTACGAGCACTCCATCGCTGCTCGTTAAAGACATACCGAATACAGGGCCGCTCACAGGCTTCAGTGCATTAAAATGAAAGCGAAAAGTAACTGAGTCTCCGAGTGCAAGTGACCCCACGGGCTCGCCTGACTCCCCCAAAAGCTCCACGCCCTGCAACTGAATCTCGCCAGTCGAGCGTCGAGCAATACCTAGAGTTGCAGGGTCTATTGAGAGAATCTCGGTTAAGTAGTGGTCGATTGTATCTACCGCTGGACCCACCTGAATAAGTCTTCCATGCTCAATAAGCGCAACTTCATCGCAGAGTTCGCGCACCGATGAGAGGGCATGTGAAACAACAACAATTGTTCGGCCCTCGCGTCGGAACTGGCTGATTTTCTCTGTGCACTTATTCTGGAACTCCTGATCGCCGACTGCGAGGACCTCATCAATAAGTAGCACTGCAGGGTCGACATTGATTGCGACGGCGAATCCAAGGCGAACGTACATGCCCGATGAATAATTCTTGACAGGCGCGTCGATGAACTGCTCAATGCCTGAGAAGTCGACAATCTCATCGAAACGTGCATCAATCTCTCGCCTAGAGAGCCCAAGGATTGCACCGTTTAGGTAGACATTTTCACGCCCAGATAATTCCGGGTGAAAGCCCGCACCGAGTTCAAGTAGTGCTGACAACTTGCCGCGTGTCGTGATGCTTCCGCCATCGGGGCGGAGAATGCGCGCCATGCATTTGAGCATCGTCGATTTTCCGGAGCCATTCTCCCCGATGAGTCCGAACGCTGTTCCTTCTTTAATCTCAAACGAAACATCGTTTAGCGCCATGAAGTCCTCGTAGCGAGCCCGTCTGCCGCGAAGCAGCGATGCTTTCAAGGATTGGTTTCGCTCGTGGTAGAGGCGATAACGCTTAGATACATGATCAACAACTACGGCAGCGGTCATCTATACCTCCTCGGCTAGGCGATGGTCGAGGCGATTAAATACAAACTGCCCTATCACTACAAGCCCGATAGACCAAACGGCGATGTATGCGAGGCTACCTATCGACGGGAACGTCAGGTCATAAAGCAGAGCCCGATATGCACCAACCAACTGCACTAACGGATTCATCTCGTAGATGCTTCGAAGCGGGATTGATCGCCCCGCAACCTGCCAATTAACTGGAACATAACTAATCGGATACACAACAGGGGTGGAGTAGAAAAGCATCGGAATTAAGAGATTCACAAAGTGGCGCACATCGCGGAAGTAAACATTCGCCCCGCTCAGCAAGAGCCCGATACCGAGTACTAGCAGCGTCTGCAATATGACAAGCAGCACAACAATCGGGAGCCAAGGAAGGACCATGTTGCCGGCGATCAGGAGGATCACGACAACAACACCGAGTTCAATCATGAAGGTAACTAGTAGGCCTCCAATGGTTGAGGCGACCAACAATTCCCTCGGAAAGTAAACCTTGCGTATAAGGCCTGCGTTGACAACAAGACTCTCAATCGACTGGGTTACCCCGTTGGAGAAGAAGTTCCACGGGATTAGAGCACATAGCAAGAAGAGGACGAAATTTCCCTGGCCACTTGGATCGCCTATAGGGGCCTTGACCTTTAGAAATACGCCAAAGACAACCCAATAAATAAGTACCGAGGAGAGCGGGTTGAGAAGCGACCAAGTCCACCCAAGGGCAGAGCGCTTATAACGACTCCTCAGTTCCCTTAAGACCAAGTTTGAGAGCAGCTCACGCCGTTCGTAATATTCGCGCAGCTGGTTCATCGCTTTGTCAGGTTAGCGACCGGAGCGAGCAGAGTGGTGCGTCTCATGACCCGAGTAATGCCCGAGCGAGGACATCCGTCCCGAAGCCAGTAAGTATGGCGAGATATAGGAGCCCGGTAGCGGCCATAACCGCCGAATATGACCTCTCGCGAAGGGCTAGCCATGTAACACCAATTAATACACCGGTTGATGCTGCCGAGAGTGCCCACATCCACGCGAGTATTCCCCCATACCCATCATCAATCGAGCCCGAGAGAACAGAGACCATCCCAATCGGCCAGAGCAGCCCAACTACTTCTAGGGCCCAAATAGGGGCGCTTATCTTGACTAGTTCCTCAATAGGGGCACGCGGTAAGCCGGGCTGTGTTAGATACCAATGCCCGAGAAGCATCGCGTCAGTTAGCGCACCTAGGAATGCTGCACCGATAACGAGTCGATAAGCGCTCTGTAACGCTGGCCCGCCGAGCGTCACCGACTCAGCAACCAAGGCAATTAATCCAAATGCAGGTGCGATCAAATCCAATAATGGATTGAACTCTCGCGGCTCCTTTAGTCCGGTTGCTTCTGGGCCCTCAGCACCGGATGGTCGGGCAACCTTCCGGCTCTCTCCAAGCATTGCGTCTACCCGCTCAGTTTTAGCAACCTTGCGCTCTTTTGCAACGCTAACCCCAGCTGCGCGATGAGCGATGCTCGACGCGAGTGCATAGAGCGCAGCAAGCATCGCTAGAGCCGATGCGGAGAGGGCGATTATGCGCGCTGTACCGGACCCGCCACTAGCGATACTGGCCCAGATCGCTCCACCAAGCATTGCTGCACCGAGGCTACGCAGTAACCATCCGTACCCAAGGCTCACGAGACGCCCTCGCGTGGTTATCCATAAAAGGGAGAGGATTCCAATCCCCCACTCCATAAGGACACTCGCCAAATCAAGTTTCACCTAGTTGGACCCGTCTCCAACAATGCGGGAGATGCTGCCGCATCAGCTGAACTACGCGCGTGATACGAAGAACGCACAAGTGGCCCAGACTCAACGTGGTTTATACCTGCTGCCTCGCCTATACGAGCAACCTCTGCGAACTCCTCGGGGCTCCACCAGCGCACAACGGGTAGGTGCTGCTCCGAGGGCCGAAGATACTGCCCAACCGTAACGATCTTCACGCCGACGGCAGCAAGATCATTGAGGGCACCGCTTACCTCGTCGAGCGTCTCACCGAGACCGAGCATTATCCCCGACTTTGTAACGTGCCCGGCCGCGTTCGCGCGGGCAAGCAACGCTAACGAGCGTGCATAACCCGCGGATGGCCTAACGGCGCGCTGCAGTCGCGCAACGGTCTCAATGTTGTGGTTCACAACATCGGGGTTCTCATTCAAAATCAAATCTAAAGAATCCAAATCGCCCCGCAGATCGCTTATTAGTACCTCAGTACGCGTCTCTGGCGAGGCCGAGCGAATTGCATTGACAGTTGCTGCAACATGTGCAGCGCCGCCATCATCGAGATCGTCTCGTGCAACCATGGTCAAGACAGCATGTTTGAGCCCCATACGCACCACTGCACTAGCGACTCGCTCTGGCTCATCGGCCTCCGGGGCGCTCGGGAGCCGAGTATCTATGAGACAGAAACCGCAGGCACGTGTACAGCGTTCGCCGAGAACCATAAAGGTCGCTGTTCCATCGGCCCAGCACTCATAAATATTCGGGCACCCCGCGCTCTCACAGACAGTATGTAGATCAAGTTCACGCACCAAGCGTTTCAAACCTCGATACTCAGCACCCAGATCTGCTTTTACTCGCATCCACTCTGGGCGCCTAAAGGTTGGATCCGCCACTGGCACCTCTACAGATGCAGCCTGTAGACGAGTAACTAACCGAACAGGAACTCCTGCTTCAGCCGACTGCTCCTCAATACTTCTTCTTCGTTCATCGCTCTGCAGCACCAACGGCTCGCGCCAAGCGACGCTCTGGTCATCGACTTCATGCACATCAAACTCTTGAATAAAGGAAGATACAAATGCTTCGGCGAGAATCTCGATAAGACTCTTAGTATTCTCAGCACTGCTTGAAACGATTCCCGGAGCCCCCGGAGCCCCCGGAGCCGCTGCGATCGCATCGGCGGTAATCTTTGCCAGTGACGTGACCCCGCGATCTGTAATTCCACACGGGACTATGTGATCAAACATTGATAGATCTGTATCTACGTTGATGGCAACGCCATGGCGCGTGCGCCTACCCTCAACCTTTACCCCGACTGCACATACCTTCGCCCCGCCGATCCAAACGCCAGGGTATTCGGGGTCCGTATAAGCGTCAAAGCCGATAGAAGCAAGCGAATCCACAACTACTTGCTCTAGTTGACGAACGTATGCCACCGAATCCACAAGCCCACCTCGCCAAATCGGCAGATCGATAATTGGGTAGATGACCAACTGCCCTGGTCCGTGATAGGTCACATCACCACCACGGTCGACGCTGCGAAGCACAGCACCTACCGATTCAGGCTCCACCAGAACATTCTTGTCATCTCCACGGCGGCCAAGAGTGTAGGTATGGGGATGCTCTAACAGCAGGAGGTAGTTGCCTGATCGAGAGTGAAGCGAACGTGCTAGCGCATCCGCCTCGTCATAAGAGACTCGCCCTAACCAACGCACATTGAGGCGTTCAATCATGCGAGTTCAGGATCCCAGTCGCGCGTCTCGATATTGGTACGCACTGCATGGAGAAACGCAGCAGCATAGGCACCATCAAATGCCCTGTGATCCCAGGTCAATGCGAGAATTCCCACATGGTGAATCGCTATAGCGTCACCGCCATCTGCATCTGTGACAACAACTGGCCGTTTACGAATGCCATCGGTAGCAAGGATTGCGACCTGAGGCTGATTGATGATGGGGAGCGTCATATAAGTCTCGAATGGACCCATATTCGTAATTGTGAATGTTCCTCCAACAAGCTCATCTGGATTGAGACGCTTAGAGCGAGCGCGCGAACCCAAGTCTCGAATCTCACGAGCTAGTTGCGTGAGTCGTTTGCCATCGGCATCCCTCACAACCGGCGCTACTAGCCCGGCGAAATCTAAGTCCACAGCAACGGATAAATGAAAGGCGTGATGAACAACCATCTGCTCAGCATCAAGGGAAGAGTTGACTATTGGAAATTCATGGAGCGCATCTGCAACTGCACGAACGATGAAAGGAAGATAGGTGAGGCTAAATCCCTCGGCCTCCCTAAACTCAGCGCCGTGGGCCTTGCGGGTGCGCTCTACCTGCTCGAAGTCAACCTCCACGCTTGTATAAACATGTGCACTCGTTGCTTTAGATCGAGTCGTGTGCTCGGCGGTAATACGGCGAACATTTGAGAGCGCAATTATTTCATCTCCGCGCTCCATTCGAGGCTTAGGCTCGGTCACTGCCTTCTTAGGGGTTGGTGATGCGGCCTCAACATCGTGCCTCGTAATTCGGCCACCCTCACCGGTTCCGAGTATCTCGCTCGCTTCTAGACCGCGCTGTGTAATTAGTCGCCGCACTACCGGAGACGTGACAAGCCCTCGCACTGGAGAGGGGGCTTGCACCGAGAGTTCGTCACCAACAGCGCTCTGCACGCTCGCCTTCGGCGAGGCTGTGCCCTTATCTGCGCCGGTGGCAGCTACATCCTCTGTGACCACAGCAACCCGTTCTCCAACGGGGACCGTCAAGCCCTCAACAACGAGAATCTCTGTAACCACTCCTGCGATCGGGGATGGCACCTCTGTATCTACTTTGTCCGTTGTTACTTCATATAAAGGCTCGTCAGCCCTCACATGCTCGCCTACTGCCTTGAGCCAACGCGTGATTGTTGCCGAGGTAACAGTCTCGCCGAGTTGGGGCATTGTGAGGTCCACTAAATCTCCTCAAGCATGAAGGGATCGACCGGTCAGAGCAAGAACACTCTCTCCAAATAGTTCTCCCAGCGTTGGATGAGGCTGGATGAGAATTGAGAGATCATCAACAGTCGCCTCCCAGTTAACCGCTAAATAACCAGGCCCAAGGAGCTCAGTAGCCATTGGCCCGACTATGTGTACCCCAAGAATCACACCATCGGTATTCGCAATTACTTTCACAAGACCATCTGCCTGATCCATGATCTGTGCCCGAGCGTTACCTGCAAAACGATGAACGCTCACAACTACATCTTGACCGGCTGCGCGCGCAGCATCCTCGGTGGGTCCGCAGAACGCGACCTCCGGATGGCAGTAGATCCCCCACGGAACTCGCGTGTAATCAATCGGGCGGGGACTCTCTCCAAGAATCGACTTGATGGCAACGATGGCCTCCGCAAAAGCAACGTGAGCAAGCTGTGGAGTCGCCACAACATCCCCAACTGCATAGACCCCTGCAACAGTGGTCTGCATCGCTGCGTCGACCTGAATATATCCCTGAGGGTTGATCTCGATTCCTGAATTTTCGAGTCCACAGCCAGCAGTATTAGGGGTTCTGCCGATGCTCACAACAACCACATCTGCCTCGAGGGCAACTTGAGCATTGTCTTGTGTGAGGCGAACTGATACTGAGTCGATCCCGACCTCTGCCCCCTCGACTGTGACGCCAGTGCGCACTGTTATTCGCCGGCGTTTGAACATCCGACCGACAATCTCCGCAACCTCTGTATCGACTCCCGGGAGGATTGAGGGCATCGACTCAAGCACTGTTACAGAGCTTCCGACGTCAGCGAGATAAGAAGCAAACTCGCAACCAATAGCTCCGCCACCGATGATGGCCGTTCGATTAGGAACGGCGGTTAGGGCAAGAACGTGGTCGGAGGAGAGAACCCTCGTTCCGTCGAAGGGAATTCCGTGGAACTCACGCGGCGATGACCCCGTTGCGATTATCAGGGATCCACCCTCTAGGAGTGTTCCATCATCAACTCGCACGGTATGCGCGCCTGCATCTAGAACCTCGCCTCTCCCCGCGAAGACAGTCACGGATCTCCCGCTAAGAAGTGTCTCGAGCCCCTTGGTAAGTCGGTCGACGATCTTCTGCTGGCGCTCAATACTCACCTTGAGATCCAGCGTTGGAGAATCGGCACCGGCACCGATACCAATACCGAATGCCTTAGCCCCCTTTACCGTCCTGAGCACCTCGGCAGTCTGAAGAAGTTCTTTGGCTGGAATGCAGCCTCGGTGCAGGCAGGTTCCCCCTACGCGCTGCTCCTCGACTAGTGCGACAGATAGCCCAGCCGCTGCGCCATAGAGTGCCGCGGCGTACCCACCGGGGCCTCCCCCCAAAATCACAAGATCAAATCGGGTTGTCATGACGATCCCGCCTGCATGATCTGCAGCGCACCGGCAATCAAGATGGCGAGCCCGGTGATAACAGCAAGGATTAGGAGGGTGCGCGTCTTCACCCCCCTATCATCGCCCGAATTGATGCTCCGTGACGACCCGCGAACAGCGCTCCCGAGTAATCCCCGGCCACTATGCTCAAAAGGTCGCCCGGAGCCCCAAATGCCCGGGCCGGAAATTAGGGGCTAGGCGCGTGGAAGATCAACCGAGTGTCGGCATGAGCCCTGAGGAGAGCAGCGCCGATCTAGGGATAGAGGCCGCCTCTACTGGGATTGTCGGCAGAATCAAGGAGGCCCTTCCCGAGGGTACCTTCGCAGTTGGGGCAGGGCTCATAGTCGCTGCGATTACTGCGTACCTCTTCGTGATCGTCACGCTAAACGCACTCGATGCAAAAGAGAAATCTGGGTTCAGCGCCTTCTGGGCACTTGTATTTGTTGCGGGGGTCGGGTTCTTCCTGCCTATTGAGCAAGAGGTCAGCAGGGCAATTGCGGCGCGTAGGGCTCAGGGCCTTGGAGCAGGGCCGCTTGTAAAGCGCGCCGCTGGCCTCGCGTTTGGACTTCTTGTCCTGCTCTTGGTCACAATTACAAGCGTTGAATTACTCGGAAATCACATCATTAGCGATGAGTTTTTCCACGGCAATCAAGTTCTTGTCTGGGCTCTAGAACTCTCTTTGGTTGGGTTCTTCTGCATGCACCTAACCCGTGGAGTGCTCTCCGGGAATGGCAGATTCAGGCCGTACGGCGAGATGATGGGCGCGGAGGGAATATTCCGCCTCGCCGGAGCGATTGTCTTAGCCATCATCGGGGTAAAGGTCGCAGGGCTTTTCGGACTCTGCCTCGCAGTCTCGCCGTTCCTCGCGGTAGCGATAGCAATGCGTTTCCAGCGAGGGCTTCTCACAGATGGCCCACCCGCTCCGTATAGCGAACTCTCAACAGCGCTCGGCTGGTTATTAATGGGATCTGTCTTCATGCAGGTTCTTGGTTACACACCACTTCTCGGAGTAAGCCTTCTTAGCACTGGCGACCCAGAGAAAGACATTGCTATTCGAGCAAGTTTCGCCTCTGCATTCTTCATAGCGCGAATCCCCGTATTGCTGTTCCAAGCGGTCCAGGGAACCTTGCTACCAAAACTCGCTGGCCTTGCAGGGGCAGGCAAGTCCCAAGATTTTCGCGATGGTCTAATGCGCCTACTCGCAGTAGTAACCGGAATCGCTGTGCTCGGAACACTCGCAGGGTTTACCGTTGGCCCGATCGCAGGGCGCATCCTGTTCAAAGACTTTGATATGAGCTCACTCAACTTGGGGCTACTCGCTGCAGGCTCCGGAGCATTCATAATTGCGCTCACAATTGCGCAGGCCTTAATTGCACTCAACGCATACGCGAGAGTCGCGTTCTCTTGGGTTGCCGGAGTCGTAGGATTTGCTGTGGTCTGCTCTCTGATTACTGATATTTTTCTGCGAGTCGAACTTGGTTTCCTAGCAGGGGCTGTCGTTGCCTGCGCCTTAATGCTTCTGCAGTTACAACGCGTAATGCACACAGGCCTCGCTATCTCGGCCCAGTCGTTACTTGAAGCAATCGAACACGAGCCCCTAGAGCTCTGAGGTGCCAGCGAGCGCACTACCGAGCAGCAGCGAAATTCGAGTCGCTCTAGACGCGACACCTCTCTTAGGAGACCGAACCGGTATCGGAGAGGTCGTAGGCGGAATTCTTCAGGAACTCGCCTCGCATGACGGATTGACAATCAGTGCATACGCTCTCACGCTGCGCGGAAGGCACGATCTAAAGGCAGCTCTCCCGAAGGGAGTGGAGTGCGCAACACGGCCGATTCCAGCTCGATGGGTTAGGCGCCGATGGCTACGAAGTGACTCGCCAAGCATCGAGCGATGGAGTGGGCCTATCGACGTAGTACACGCAACCAATTACGTAGCGCCACCTGCAAAGGTCCCTGTAATTGTCTCGGTATACGACCTAACAGTCCTACGTTTTCCTGAACTCTGCAGACCAGACACGCTTCAATATCCTGCGCTACTGAGGCGCGCCATTCAGCGCGGAGCAATTCTTCACGCACCGAGTAACGCAATCGCTGAAGAACTCATCAGCGAGCTGGGGGCTCCCGCGGAGAGCGTCGTCACCATTCCACTCGGGTTACCTCATGTTTACGGTGGTGATCCTGATGCCGGGCGCGCAGTCGCCCAAGCGGTGCGCTATGTGCTTACTCTCGGGAGCATTGACCCGCGCAAGAATCTCCCAGGATTGGTAGATGCGTTCAATATCCTCGCGTCTAATGACGCAAGCGTTTACCTTGTACACGCGGGGCCCTCAGGCTGGGATGGCGGCGCATTTGAATCATCTATTCGCAACTCGCCTTACAGAGATCGCATACGCGTCCTTGGTTATGTAGACGCCGATACTCGCGCCAATCTCCTAGCTGGGGCAAGCGTCTTCGCATATCCATCTCTTTACGAGGGCTTCGGGTTTCCTCCCCTAGAGGCCATGGCTAATGGGGTTCCAGTTGTCGCTACTTCAGTAGGTTCGCTCCCAGAGGTTCTAGGCGATGGCGCGTTTTTTGTAGAGGCAAACGACGCTCATGCGCTCGCGAGCGCGCTCACTCAGCTCCTCTCCGACAGCGCGATTAGGGAGCGCCTCATAGGGCGCGGCTCTGCTATTTCCGAGAGCTATTCATGGTCAAAAACCGCTGATGCTCTGATTAGCCTCTATCGTTCGCTCGCATGAGAGTCGCTCTTCACGTTGGCCAGTTACGCCAAAGAGTTCCAGGCGGGATTGGTCGTTATACAGAGGCCCTGTGCCGGGAGATACCTGAGTTTGGTGTTGATCTTCTAACTTTTGCCGCCGGCTCAGTTCCAGTGCGCGACGGAGTGACTCTGCCAGGGCTCACAGATCTTGGCCTCCCTCACGACGGTGCCAGGTATGAACTTTGGCACCGCCTTCGCAGGCCGCGCCTTCCATTCGCGGCTGATGTGGTTCATGCTCCAAGCCTTGCAGTACCACCGCGATCAGATTCAGCGCTCGTTGTCACCATCCATGATGTCGCATTCCTGAATCACCCAGAACTCTTCACACGACGCGGCGTCTCTTTTCACAAAGCCGGACTCGCCATCGCCGGAAGGGAGGCGGATGCGATTATCACTGCCTCATCTTTTGTAGCGCGCCAAGTCATTAACCTTGGATTTGATGAGAAGAGCATCAGCGTAATCCCCCATGGAGTCACCCTCGCTCCGACTGCCGACCGGAGCGGCGCCGAGAAACGACTCGATGCTCTCGGAATCTCTCCACCATTCGTTCTTCAGGTTGGGACAGTTGAGCCGCGTAAAGGTGTTGAGACTCTCATCGCTGCGCTACAACGCGCACGACGCGAGATCCCCAACCTAACCCTGGTTCTGGCCGGCCCGGTGGGTTGGGGCGACGTCGCAGGACTCAATGCATCAGGAGTGAGACCGCTTGGGCTCGTCGACGACTCACTCCTTGAGGCCCTTTACAGCACCGCATCGGTTACCACCGTTG
The DNA here is from genome assembly GCA_945907055.1 of Bifidobacterium breve. Taxonomy (GTDB): domain Bacteria; phylum Actinomycetota; class Acidimicrobiia; order IMCC26256; family IMCC26256; genus IMCC26256. Next base: position 14,685 of record CAMDSG010000029.1, read on the forward strand.
CATCTAGATCAGAGGG
>CAMDSG010000030.1 GCA_945907055.1 Bifidobacterium breve
CCGCTGAAACTCTGCGACTGCAGCGACGAGATCCTTGCCCCGGAAATCTGGCCAGAGCACGTCAGTGAATACAAACTCGGAGTAGGCGGGTTCCCACAGGAGATAGTTAGAGACTCGGTACTCCCCTGACGTGCGGATAACAAGGTCGGGATCAGGCATATCTGGGGCATAAAGGTGACGAGCAATCATCTTCTCGTCGACGCGATTTGGGTCAATCTCGCCGGCCGCTACACCTTTCGCAATCTCGCGCACGGCATCTGCAATCTCAGCACGCCCACCGTAGTTAAAGGCGAACGTGAGGGTCATCCGGCGATTGCGAGCCGTTTGTTGCTCGGTCTCCTCAATACGCTGAACGACTCGCTTCGGTACACGACCATTACGTCGGCCAATAAAACGTACCCTCACTCCACGTTCGTGGAGATCGTCGCGTCTTCGAAGAAGTAATGACTCGTTGAAGCGCATCAAGAATCGCACCTCGTCGAGGGGCCTACGCCAGTTCTCAGTTGAGAACGCGTAGACGGTCATCCACTTAATCCCCAACTCGAGTGCGCCCTCTACTGCGTCGAAGAGTGCCGCCTCGCCAGCGGCGTGGCCCTCAGTACGGCGCAGCCCGCGCCTCTGCGCCCAGCGTCCGTTACCATCCATAACGAGTGCAACGTGTGGGGGGATGCGCTTTGGGTCGATCTCCTGCATCACGTCCATCCCTTTAAATACGTCTACACCTCTAGTGACGTCTATACCTTTAATGAGGTTGAGAAAACTAAACCCTCAAATAAGTATTCCGCGGCGTTAGGAAAAATGGATAATCCCTACTTCGCTAAGCAGACTTACTTGACAATAAGTTTTCCCGCCATGCCGCCAGCGCGATGCCCCGGAAGCGTGCAGTAAATATCGTACGAACCGGCTTCTAGCTCAACCTTCTTAGCGTTTTGATCGCCTTCGCCGCTGACCTCGAGAATAAATCCTGGAACCCCCGAGATCACAAGATTATGTGCACCGGACTCAATGTTCTTAAGCCAAATCTTTGAGATTCCTACGGGTGCCTCAACCTTATCTGGGCTGTAATAGAGGTTCCCAGCCTCAATCTCAATTGAGGCCACAGACGCCCCTGTCGGCTGCACATAACCACCCTCGCCGGTAGATGAACCACCGCATGCGCTTAGGCCAATCCCTAGAGCCACAATTGGGGCAAGAAATAATCTCGGTTTCATCATGTCATCTCCGTCATCTCGGTTGAGCCAATAGAACCAGTTGAACCAGTTGAACCAGTAGTAGCGACAGGTGCGCCTGGAGTCACCACGAGGTCCGCGACCATACCTGCTTCTCTATGCCCTGGGATAGAGCAGTAGAACGTATACGTGCCGGCTTCAATCTCTAGCTTGCCGGAGGTCTCTTCAGGGGGGCCTACCGCTAACACAAAACCGGCGAGTTTCGCATCGGTGAAGAGAAGGGTGTGCTGGCCTCCTGCGTTTAAGTATTTAATATCGAGGATTCCCGCACTTGTGTTGTACTCATCCTGATCGAACTTCAGCGACGAGAGTGCGGTTACCGAGAGAACCGCATCCGCAGGGCCTGTCGGCTCGACAAAACCAGCAGCCTCTTCCTCCTTCTCACCGGCGGCCCCTAGGGAAAGGGTTCCGATAGCGAGGACAATTATCAATGCTCCAGCCGACATCCCCCATAGAGGAGTAGTGCGGATTCGAGGCGATGCGGCGATTATCACTGCAACAACCAAGATTGCGATGGTTAGGAGTGTTCCTACCAATACGGATCCGTCCGCGCCGCTTGTGAGAAGCAGTCGAGAGATATTCAGGACCATAAATGCAACAAGAAGAATCGAGCCGACCGGAAGCAGCAATGGCAGCCAGAGGCGGTCGAGCCGCTCTGCTTTCAATCTCTGCTTCTCGCGAGCGCTGCTTACCGAAGGGGCCTCTGAGCGTTCGGCGACCGCAACGCTCCCAGAGGACTCAGTTGTGTTTGTCGCTTGATCGGTCATCTACTTCCTCAGTCCCATCTCGATTAATTCACGATCCATCTCACGCAGCGCCTTATCGGGGCGGTTGCGCGACTCCTCCGATGCTGCCCACCGGAAAAAGATTACGGCAATTACTGCCCAGAGTAGAAGCCCTGCCCCGATCTTCATGATGAGCCCCGCGATTAATTGATCATCAAGCGCAGTGGCGCCCCACAATTTCGGGAGCTCTTCATAACTACGATACAGCGGCCGCGAGCCAAAAGTAAGAAACGTCGCCGGGACGGTGGGCACAATTGACTGGAGAAAGAGATAGCCAACCTTCATTGGAGCAACGAGGCGTGGAATCTCCGGGAGTGGGCTCAATATCGGCATCCAGATAACGAACGCAGAGATCAAGAGCGCTGCATGGACCACGAAGTGGAAGATCGCCGATTGCAGCGCAAGGTCAACGAGGGCTGGCCAGTGTGTGAGCACAATCATTGTGTTGAAGAGAATCAAAGCCGGCAAGAATCGCGACCACCACGCCATTGTCTTTAGTAGGCGCCCCGGGAGCAAAATCCGCATCATCCATGCTGGTGTCCCCATCAAGATCAGAGGAGCAGCGATGAGCGTGTAGAGCAGGTGCTGAACCATGTGAGCGCTATACATAGAGCCCTCCGCTACATCATGGATCGGCCACGTAGATGCGAAGAGCAGCGTAAATGCGCCTAGAGAAAAAGATGCTATTTGGAGCCGAGAGACAACCACCTCTCCCTGCGCCACACGCGATGGTCCACTACGCACCACGAGTATGGCGTAGGTCGCGACGAGAGCCGCAACGATTAACCAAACCTCCGGGTGTGGTCCCCATGCGGGGATGGCCTCCGCCATGAGGCTCAAACGTCAGCCAGGCCCGAGAGGGTTAGCAGGAGAATTGTGAAGAGGATAAAAGCCCCTGTGAACCCAACGATGAAGAAGCGTCTGAAAATCTTCGCATCGGTCTTGAGATGCATATACCAACCGGTGACAATAAAGAACTTTGCCAGCGCTCCGAATATCAGAATCGCCGTAATAGCCCCCTTAGAGACAGCCTCGTCGAGGTAATAGGCCCCGACCTCCGCTGCGGTTATTACGCAGAGAATTACCGCGATCATCACGTACTGGAAGGGAGAAGGGTGCGGATGAATCTCACCGGGGAGCATCTCTAGATCGCTGGCTCCCTCAAGCATGTGATGCTTTACAGGCTCAATCTCTGCAGTTAATTCCTGGGCTGTAGTTGTCTCACTCATGATCTACTCCTAAGACGGGATCAGGTAGACGACGGCAAAGATAACGATCCAGACAACATCCACAAAGTGCCAGTAGAGACCTGAAATCTCAACCGCCTCGGAGTTCTCTTTTCCTAACTTGCCCTGCGCTGACATCCCCCAGAGTGAGAGCAGCCAGATAATTCCGATAGTTACATGGAGTCCGTGGATACCAGTCGCCACAAAGAAAATAGAGCCTGAGACGTTGGTGCTGAGCGTGAGCCCCTCACGGTAAAACTCTGTGAACTCAAATACCTGTCCACCTATGAAGAGCATTCCGAAAGCAGCGGTTGCGACTACCCATACACGAAACCTCCTGTGATCCCCACGTTGAATCGCAGCGAGTGCCAGCACCATTGTGAGGCTCGACATCAGAAGAATGAACGAGGTAACAGATGTAAACGGAATGTTATAAAGCGACTGCGGTGTAGGCCCTGCCAAGTTTCGGTTGCGATACAACAAGTATGTCGTTATAAACGCACCGAAGAATAGGCAGTCCGAGGAGAGAAATACCCACATGGCGAGTTTCGTATTACTGACCCCAGCGCTCGGGGCATGATGATCATGCTCGTTCACGTGCAGGTCGGAATCATGGGCTAAAGGAAGCGCTACCTGTGCCATTACTTAGCCCTCCTCAGTGCCGGGTTCGATGGCCCAGCCGTACATTCCAAATAGCAGAAGCAATACTCCTGGAACGGCTAACCACGGGCTCTTGAATACTGCGGCATAACCGATTACCGGCAATCCCGCTGCAAGTATTAGCGGGAAGTATGAAGGCGAGGGCATGTGGATCTTTGAGACATCAACACTCGATGCAGGATCAACCTCAACATCTGGAAGACGCACCAATCGCCCTTCGTCATCCTCCGTATACTTACGGTGCCAGAAGTCGTCTCTAGCCTCGACCTGAGGAACGACCGCAAAGTTATATGCAGGTGGCGGCGACGGAATGCTCCACTCAAGGGTACGCGCGTCCCATGGGTCTGGGCCAGAGAGCGGCCCACGCTTCCATGACCACACCACGTTGGTTATGAAGAGCAGTACTGCAAATGCGATCAAGAATGACCCTGCAGTGACCACCATATTCAATGTGTCCCAACCGAGCCCCTCGGAGTACCTATAAGTACGACGAGGCATACCGGTTAGGCCCAAGAAGTGCATCGGGAAGAATGTGAGGTTGAACCCTAGAAAAATTACCCAGAAGGATGTCTTCCCAAGTTTCTCGTTCATCATTCTCCCGAACATCTTCGGGAACCAGAAGACAATTCCACCGAGAATGGCGAAGATGAGTCCGCCGAAGAGCACGTAGTGGAAGTGAGCAACGACGTAATAAGTATCAGTCTGCTGAGTATCAGCTGGCACGATTGAGTGAGTAACTCCGGAGAGTCCACCGAGAGTGAACATCGCTATGAAGCCGAGCGAGAAGAGCATCGGCGTATTGATTCGAAGCGAGCCTCCCCAGACTGTTCCCAGCCAGTTGAAGATCTTCACTCCGGTCGGGACCGCAATGAGCATCGTCGAGAGCGCAAACGCTGACACCGCAACGGGGCCAAGACCGGTAGCGAACATGTGGTGGGCCCACACACCCCAGCCCATAAATCCAATGGCGATACCAGAGAAGACGACCACGGAGTAACCGAAAAGTGGCTTTCGGGACATGACGGGAAGGATCTCGGAGACAATTCCCATCCCAGGAAGGATGAGGATATAGACCTCAGGATGACCGAAAATCCAGAACAAGTGTTGATAGAGAAGCGGGTCTCCACCGTTCTGCGCAACGAAGAAGTTGGTCATGTAGTTACGGTCGAAGAAGACCATGATCAACGCTGCTGTGACTACTGGAAGTGCAAAGACTGTTAGGAAAGCAACGATCAACATCATCCATACGAAGACCGGCATGCGCATCAGCGTCATTCCAGGTGCACGCATATTGAGGATGGTGACTACAAAGTTGAGCGCCGAGGTCGTGGAGCCGATGCCAAGCATGATTAGCCCGATTACCCAGAAGTCAGGGCCATGGCCAGGCAGGTAACCAGCGCTCAGCGGAGTCGAGGTAAGTGGCGTGTATCCGAACCATCCACCGTTTGGCATATTTGCGATGCCGGTAAAGATGCTCGAGTAGACGAAGAGTCCTCCAAAGAGAAAGACCCAGTAACCGAACATGTTCATACGAGGAAAGGCGACGTCTCTTGCGCCGATCATGAGCGGTATTAAGTAGTTACCGAATGCAACCGCCATCGGCATTCCTACAAGGAAGACCATCGTGGTTCCGTGCATCGTGAACATTGCGTTGTATTGGCCTGCGGTAAGAACCTGTCCGTTCGGGGCCATGAGCTGAAGACGAATGAGTAGAGCCTCAATACCTGCAATTACAAAGAACAGCAGTGCAGAAGACCCATAGAGGATTCCAATTTTCTTGTGGTCAATAGTCGTGAACCAGCTCCAGAGGCCAGAGGTTGCAGCAGGCCTGCGCAGGGGGTCAACGCGAGTCTCGATTACCTCCGGCGATTCTGTCTGGATGACAACTTCTTCGTTGACCTTCGGGATGACTTCTGGGACGGCCGTCACGGTCGGACCTCCATGATTTTTAGGGCTATTTTTGGGGCGATTTGTAGTTCAGTTTTCAGCGCTATTTTCTTCACTATTTTTGACCCAACAGGTATGTAACGATTGTGTTCGCCTCTGCGTCTGTCATTAGAGGAAGCGCTTTTCCGTTTTGCTTGATCGGGGTTACGAAAGAAGGCATACCCACGCAGGTTGCAGGAGCAGGGAGTCGACACTTCTGAGACTCCATTGGAATCATTGAAGGAGCGTTCTTTACCCAGCGAAGCAGGTTGGCTCGATTGGTCTTATACATGCCGCCAGCGAAGTATTCGCGGCTACCGAAGTGGGTCAAGTTGGGCCCATAGTTAGGCGTTGATGTGGCATCAAATATGTGGCAATTGACGCACTGGTATTTCTTGGCAGTTAGCTCTTCTATCTTGCCTGCATACTGCTGGGCCGCACCCTTCTGCTGGTTCTCCATCCATTCTGCAAAATCAGCCTTGGAGTCAACGACTACCCAGAACTTCATGTTTGCGTGAGACAAACCGCAGAACTCAGCACATGCTCCGCGGAACACCCCAGGCTTATCTGAGGCCGAGAATGAGAGGACATTGGTTCGCCCGGGGACTACATCTCGTTTACCAGAGAGCTCAGGTACCCAGAAGGAGTGGAGAACGTTGTCTGACTGCTCCTTCACTGTGATCTTGGCCCCAACCGGAGCGTGCATCATTGTTGATGTAACGACGGGAGTATCGATGCCAAATTTCTCTTGGCCCTTCGGGTATTGAAACTCCCACCACCACTGCTTAGCGACCACAGTGATCTGCAGTGTCTCGGCCTTCGGTGGGGTCTTGGAGAGTTCAAAGATCGTTGCGACTGTCGGTACTGCAATAACTGCGAGAATTATCGCAGGAAGGATTGTCCAACCGATCTCAAGGACAGAGTTTCCGTGGATCTGTTTGGGATTACGCTTTCCTTCGTTATCGCGGAAACGGAGCGCAATGAAGAGCGTCATTCCGATGACGCCGATCCCGACAGCGATAGCGATCATAAAAATTGGGTTGATCAGATTGTCAATTTTCTTCGCCGTTTCACCGGCAGGGTTCATTGGGTTCTGGCCGTTATCGTTTGAGCAGGCCGCGAGCAACAATGGGGCAGCAAGAATAAGTGCGCCTCGGCGCACCTTCTTCAAACCGAGCATTCGACTCATTCCGTCATCCTCACGCGTTTGGTAGCCGGTGACGCTCTAATCCCCGGGTCATACTTCCCTTACGCGTTCACGACTCTAGTGGCGCGCAGCACCAATTCGGCAACTTGTAGGAATGCCAATTAGGTGCACTAAGACCTAAAAGATCGTTGCGCAAATAGCACCAATGCAGAGCGATTTCTGCTAGGGCAGCGCGGGCATCTGGTCACAGGCCGAGCCTGTCGAGTGCATGCCCTCTGCGTTGCCAGTTCGGGTCGACCTTGACCTTGTTCTCTATATAGACCCGAGCCCCAAGGAGTTGCTCGGCCTCAAGGCGTGCGGCGGTGCCCGCATCTCGCAGCACCGACCCTTTATGCCCGATCACAATCCCCTTCTGAGAATCCCTCTCAACGCGGATTGTGACCCTAAACCTGAGGATTTCTTCCTTCTCCGGGGCGAGATTCTCCTCGGCGTCCTCGCCATCTACCGATGGATCAGGCCTTCGGTAAGAGGCTTGCTCGTCCTCCTCGAAGGCCTCCGCTGTAACCATGATTGAGTGCGGCAACTCCTCACGGGCAATTGCAAGCAACTTCTCCCTCACGAGCTCGGCTACCAGGACCGCCTCAGGCTGATCGGTCACCACACCCCCTGGGTAGTACTCGGGTCCCTCAGGGAGCCTGGCATTGATCTCCGCCACGAGTAGGTCTACGCCGTCTCCGGTGAGCGCCGAGATGGGCACAAATGCCGCAAAGTCTGCGAGGCCCGATGAGTCGATGAGCCTCTTAGCGACGGCAGCTGCATCGGCTAGATCAACCTTGTTAACGACGAGGATCGCTGGAGTGCGCGACTCCTTGACGAGGTTGGCGATAAATCTGTCTCCAGGTCCGATCGGCGAGTCGGCCTCCACTAGCAAGCACACGACATCGACCTCGCGAAGCGTCTGCACAGAGCGCTCATTGCACCGCTCCCCTAAAAGAGTCCGAGGCCTATGAATACCTGGGGTATCGAGCAGAACAATTTGACTTGTGGAGGTCGTGTGCACGCCACGGATCTTTGTACGAGTGGTCTGCGGCTTATCCGAGACAATGGAGACCTTGCGCCCAACTACGTTGTTTACGAGTGTTGATTTTCCAACGTTGGGTCGCCCAACGAGGCTGACAAATCCACTGCGAAAGATGGGCTCGACTGGCTCGCTTACCTCACCTTGGCGGCTCGAATCACTCACTAGTTAGCCTCATCAGCAGTAACTAGCGGAAGAATGGGGACGATTACAACGCTCTTGATTCGTCGGCGCTCAATGCGCTCGACCCTGAACTTGAAGTTCTGGTAAGGGAACTCCTCCCCCTGCTCTGGGACGCGCCCTAGAACATTAAAAACAAAGCCACCAAGGGTGTCCGACTCTTCATCGGGGAGGTCCATTCCGAGCGCCTCACCAACCTCATCGATAGGCGTATTCCCAGGGGCGCGGATCCCGCCCCCCTCTAGTCTCTCGAGGCTGGGCTCAACGGCGTCGTACTCATCGGTTATGTCTCCGACAATCTCCTCAACAAGATCCTCAAGAGTCACTAGCCCAGCAGTACCGCCGTGCTCATCCACAACCATCGCCATATGAAAGCGCTCAGTCCGCATGTCCTTAAGGAGCTTGGCGACTTTCTGCTGTTCCGGTACGAATTTGGCGGGTCGAAGCATCTCGCGAATCGTTGCAGGACTCTCCGAGGACCTCGATCTACGAATCAGGTCCTTCAGGTAAATAATCCCGACAACCTCGTCAGTAGTTCCCTCATATACAGGCAGCCTTGAGAGTCCTTCATTTATGGCCGTGTTTAGTGCTGCCTCAAGAGTTGACTCAACCTCAATCCCGATCATGTCTGGGCGAGGAGTCATAACTTCGCGAACAACAGTGTCGCCGAACTCGAAAATGGAGTGAATCAACTCGCGCTCGTCATGCTCAATCTCAGAATCATCGGCGGCTACATCTGCCATCATGCGCAGGTCTTGCTCCGTGACGAAGGGGCCCTTTTTCAAACCCTTACCGGGGAGCAGGGCATTGGCGAGGCCGATTAGCCCTCTCGACATTTTCCGAAGTGGCCAGAAATTTGTAATGGCGTACAAGAAACCCGATACACGCAGCGCCGCTCGCTCAGGGTGCTGAATCGCGTACGTCTTAGGAGCAACCTCACCAAGTACGTAATAAACAACGATTTGGAGTACTAAACCTATGACTAATCCGGTACTCCCCGCCTGACGCTCAAGCACAACACCGAGCAAAGATGCGCTTGTGAGTTGCGCTAGAAGAAGCAAGAAGAGCAATGAATTTAATGTGCGCTCCGGGTGCTGGAGCATCACGACAAGGCGAGCCGCACCAGGCCTGCCCTCTTCTTCTAGAGCAATAGCGCGAATTCGATTAGTGCGTGTGAATGCCGTCTCGGCTAGCGCCATCAGTGTTGAGAAAAGGAAGAGGATAACTATTCCTCCGAGCATCAACCACTCAACGTTGGTCAACTGGACTCACCAAAATTCGACTGCAGGTTATTCATTAAAAATGGTGAGAGGCCGAGCGCGATGCCTGCCCGAGGCGTTTTGGGGTTAGCGAGATGATTCATTTGAGGTGCATCCTACCTATGAAAGTTTCTCTTCATCGGTGCTAAAGCGCTCTGTCTCACTAAAACGGGCTAGGAGTTCACGCTCTCGCTGCTGCATAACTGCAGCCTCCCCGGGCTCTTCGTGGTTGTACTCAAGGAGGTGGAGAACTCCATGTACGACGAGGAGCGCAATCTCCTCATCGGTCGTGGATCCATGCTCGGGGGCCTGAGCCTGAGCAATTCGGGGGCAGACGACGACATCACCGATGAGTGCAGGAGGCTCACTCGCCTCAGCCGGTGCACCTGGGCCTCGCCCTCCTTGATCGGGTTGGCGACCACCAATAACGATGTCGTCATCCATCGGGAAAGCCAGCACATCAGTGGGGCCTGTCCCCTCATGGAAGCGCACGTTGAGGTCCGTCATCGACTGGATATCAACGAATATTAAGGAGAGTTCAGCATCGCCTGGTACGTGCTCCTCGGCGATAACTAGGCGCGCAAGACGCGTCCACCGCAGTACATCTACCTCGACTTCACTCTGCTCATCTGCTGCGAAGACCTCAATCATTTCGAGTTCCGTTCGTAGGCATCAACTATGTCGGCAACTATCCGGTGACGCACAACATCCGCACTCTCTAGATCAACAAAAGCGAGTCCGTCTATGCCTTCGAGCAGCGGGCGCACTGTCTGTAGACCGGATCGCTGCGACCCACCGGGTAGGTCGATCTGGGTCACGTCACCTGTGACAACAATTTTCGCGCCGAAACCAAGCCGCGTTAGAAACATCTTCATCTGCTCGGGGGTTGTGTTTTGTGCCTCGTCGAGAATTATGTAGGAGTCATTGAGTGTGCGCCCCCGCATGTAGGCAAGAGGCGCAACTTCGATAACGCCTTTTTCAATAAAGCGACTAACAGTCTCCGGCTCAAGCATGTCGTAGAGCGCGTCATAGAGGGGCCGTAAATATGGGTCAACCTTGGCCATCATGTCGCCTGGAAGAAAACCGAGCCTCTCCCCTGCCTCAACAGCAGGGCGGGTCAAGATGATTCGAGTCACTTCTTTAGCGAGCAGAGCCTGCACTCCTAGAGCTACCGCTAAATAAGACTTGCCGGTACCTGCAGGGCCAATAGCGAATGTAATCGTATTGTCTCGAACCGCCTCGACATAACGCATCTGCCCTGCGGTCTTAGGGCGTACGGTGCGCCGACCCTTCACAACTTCAGTTGAGAAAACCTCTGTAGGTCTCTGATCGGCCTTCAACATTTGAACGGTACGCCCAAGACTCTCAGGATCAAGTTGATGCCCTCTCTCAAGTAGGAGCACTAACTCTTCGAAGAGCAATGCGACCCTGCCTGCTTCGTCCTCGTCCCCGGTAACATTTATTTCATTTCCGCGCACAAGAATGGAGACATTGAATGCTCCCTCGATCAGCCTGAGGAGTTCATCTCGCTCTCCAAGGAGATCGAGCATCAAATGATTACCCGGAACGAGCACTTTGATGTGTGTATTGGAGAGAGTCACGGTGTGCTGAGGGTAGCCGGAGCGGCTGCAGGAGTGCGGGTCAGGCTGAGGCGCGAAGACCCAACTGCTCTAAGCGCGTGGGTAGGTCCTCAGTGCGACGCCCTAGTACCGCTGCGAGGACTCGCATGTCGTCTCGGCGAATAGTCAATAGACGTCCGTTGAAATCTTGACGCTGGAGTTGAATTGTGGCTGCGTATCTAGCGAGTACGGCTGCCTCAGGGTCTTCACTATCGCCCAACTGAGCTAGGTCAATAGTAAATCCCTGATTCATTAACTCTGCCTCAGTGAGATCGATGACCGTCTCAGCATCTCGGGGAAGAAGGGTGTCAGCAGGGACATCGTAGATCTCTGCGAGGCGCATGAGGCGAGGGACAGAAATTGCTCGTTCGCCACGCTCATAGGCTCCAAGGACCGATGCCTTGAATTCATGAGCGGAGCGATCCTCAACTTCGTGAAGAGACATCCCTTTTTGACGCCTGATAGCACGCAGTCGCGCCCCTACCCCTGCCTCACTCAATGTATCCACTCCCCAATAAATTTTTTCGATTGCATTCGATTCGCATGGACATTAGACCCATGCACCCACTCACGGTGGGAATACTACCTAATTTGCTCGAAATACGAAATATTCTTGAGTTCTAAGCCCGGCGAGCCCAAAGAATGCCGGCCGCTGCTATCGGGGCAGTCGCCGCTCTAAGAATATGTGGACCTACGCGGAGGCTCTCAAGGTCACCAAGGCGCTCCACTTCTTCAGGCTCAAGGCCACCCTCAGGGCCGACTAGGAGTATCCAACCACTCGGGCCGGGCTCCTTTAGGGACTCAACCGAGCCGCCGTCTCTACTCGCGACTACTAGCCCACTCGACCCAGCTAGGCGGGCTAGTGGCTGAGGGTCGGTCACCTCGGGGAGTCGGGCCCTTCGAGACTGCTCGCTCGCCGAGCGCGCAACTCGCCTAAGGCGCTCGCCTGCTTTATCTGCCCTATCTCCAGTCCATCTCAGGACTGTTCTTTTAGTGATTACTGGGATGACCACATCCACACCGAGTTCAGTAAGAGACGCCACCACAGACTCAGGTTGGTCCCCTTTGGCCGGCGCGAAGGCCACTGTGAGGCGCGGGGTGGCGACTGGCTCTAAATAAATCTCAGTTGTTGGCGAAAGAAAGACGGAAGTATTTGTTACCGACTCAACCTCGGTAACGCGCCACAACCCTGCACCATCGGCGACGGTAATTACCTCACCGACCCCGATGCGGCGAACTCGCGATAGGTGGCGCCCATCCTCCCCTGAGATCTCGATCAGATCGCTCGCTCCATCTCCATCTCCGGCTCCAGCTCCAGCTCCGGCGAGTGCGTCGGCAGAGACAAAGACATGCGCCGCTGCCTCAGTAGATGCACACCAAAGACTCAACATGCCCACCCCGTCGTTTACGCGCGCACGCTACTGAAATGCCGAGCGGAGCCTGGAGAAGAACCCATGCTCATCAACGCTCGTTACTTCCTCGCCGCGCATCTCTGCGAAGCGACGCAGCACATCTGACTCCTCGTCGCTGAGTCGCTGTGGAATCGCTACGTCAACCTGTACCAATAGGTCCCCGCGCCCTCTCCCCTGCAGAACAGGGATACCTCGCCCGCGCTCTCTGAAAACAGATCCGTGCTGAGTCCCTGGTGGAACCTCTATCTCAATATCTCCATCGAGAGTCGTAATTGTCAGGTGAGTACCGAGCGCCGCGCTAGTCATCGGAATCCTGCAGACTTGGATTAGGTCGTAGCCGTCACGCCGCAGTGTCGCGTGCGACCGCACGCGAATCGTCACGTATAGGTCACCGTTAGGTCCACCGCGCGGCGCCGATGGTCCGCGACCTGTGAGGCGCAGTCGCTGACCACTATCAATTCCCGGTGGAACCTCAACCTCTAACGTACGCGTGCCGCGCACTACCCCAACTCCGCTGCAATGTGCACACGGGCTCGGCACAATGTTTCCGAGACCCGAGCATCGCTGACATGGGGCTGCAGTAACTATCTGCCCGAGTATTGATCGCCGCACCTGGCGCACCTCTCCGGCTCCTCCACAATCGGTGCAGGTAGACGGATGCGTCCCCGGCGCACAACCCGATCCGTCGCAGTCGGCACAGGCGGTCATCAACTCGATCTCGACCCGCCTCGTAATGCCGAAAGCAGCCTCGGATAGATCTAAATCAAGTATCGCCTCTGCATCTGGGGCTCGCTGGGGACCGCCGCGGCGCCCTCCGAAGGAGTCGCCACCAAAGAAGGAAGCGAAAATATCGCCGAATCCAAATGGGTCCTGCCCGCCGCCTCCAGAGTTGGAGCCGCCATCGCCAAACTGATCGAAACGTCTTCGCCGCTCCGGGTCACCGACCAATTCGTACGCATGGGTTACTTGCTTGAACTGCTCCTCGGCCGCGCTGTCCCCAGGGTTGGCATCGGGGTGTAGCTGTCGCGCACGTTTGCGGTAGGCGCGCTTGATCTCGTCCTGTGTCGCGTCGCGCGACACCCCGAGAAGTGCATAAGGGTCCATCAGATACTCACTTTGAAAGAAGCGAACCGAGTTGCTGCGAGACCGTCGCTACGGCCGCGAGCGCATGTTGATAATCCATGCGGGTTGGGCCTAGAACTCCGACAGTGCCTGCGACCTCGCCCTCTATTCGATAAGGGGCAAGCACGAGCGAACAATCGCGTAGTTCGTCTACGCTGTGCTCGGCACCAATACTTACAGTTACGCCAGACTCAAGAAGATCACGCACGAGAGAGACCACTACAACCTGCTGCTCTAATAACTCAATGAGAGTCGCTGCGGTTCGGGTAGTGGAGAAAGCATCCTGCTCCTGTGCAATACGGCTAGCTCCACCTACATAGAGGGGGTCAGCGTGCTCGGCGCGACGGTGAAGCGCTGTGTGCGCAGCATTTACAAGCCTGTCAATAGCTGCATCGCCGGTTGGGCTAGGAGTCAGCGGGGAGTGGAGAGTTGAGTCACTAAGGAGGCTTGCCAAGACGCGCTCAGCAGCCAGAATGCTCTCAATAGATAGGTCTGTCTCTACAGCAAGCAACTCTCGCTCTACTGCACCGTTTGAGAGAACTGCAATCGCTAGAACCTGCCCCTGCTGAAGCGGAACTAGATCGACACGCCGAACTCGCGCACTCTCAGGGGGTGGCCCAACAACAACGGCAGCGTGCTGAGTAATGCGGGCTAGGAGACCACTCGTCTCATGCAGCAGCTCCTCAAGTGCATTATGCGTTCCACCAAAAAACTCTGAGACTGCTCGTTGGTGATTAATGCCGAGACCCTCAATCGCCGAGGGGTCAGCGAAGCGGTCGACGAAGTATCTATAACCGCGATCGGTAGGGACGCGCCCCGCCGAAGTATGTGGCTGGCTTACATAACCATCGCGCTCAAGAGCAGTCATGTCGTTGCGCACCGTTGCACTTGAGACGCTGAGCCCGCTAGCACGCGCCACCGCTTGGCTGCTTACAGGTGCGGCAGTCTGAATGTGCTCCTCAACGATCGCTCTTAGTACCGCTCCCCTGCGCTCATCAACACCCATCTCCAACACCTCCCGACTGAATTAGTTA
>CAMDSG010000031.1 GCA_945907055.1 Bifidobacterium breve
TCGAACATATGTTCGACAGACTTAGAGATGCCCACACAGAACTCCGATCCGCGATGACCGCAATAGATCTAGAAGTAATTGATGCTGCCGGTGCGCGCGAGTTAGTTGCACTAGCCGATGACGTGCGCCGTAGCGGAGACGCCCTGCGCACTATCGCAGTTGGGCGCGTTGATTATGTTGGCGCCTGGAAGGGTGAGGGCGCCAAGAATATCTCCGAGTGGCTAGCCACTGAGACTAAATGTGCCCAATATGAGGCCCAGTCTGTGGTGGTTCTCGCTGGTCAGCTCCAGCACCTACCCACTACCCAGGCAGCCCTCCTCTCCGGCGCACTCTCCAACACGCAGGCTGTCGAGGTAGCGCGCGGAGCGATAGTTGCCCCTAATACGGAGTCTCAACTCTTGAACCTCGCGAAACATGTCACAGTACGCGATCTACGCGATGCAACCTCGCGTGTAGTTGCAGCCGCCACCGATGAAGCAGCTCGCCACAGACGAATACATCACAGTCGTTTCTTAAAGTCGTGGAGAGACCCCGATGGTGCGTTCATCATCAAAGGGCGCATGACGGTTGCTAACGGCGCGCTTGTAATGGCAGCACTCAAACCACTCCAAGATGAGATCTTTAAGACAGCACGCACGAGTGGCAAACATGAAAGGCCTGAGGCCTACGCAGCCGATGCGCTACTGGCACTCTGCGAAAAGGCTAATAACGCTGCCCCTGCAGCACGGCCGAGTGAAACTAAGGCAACCCGCCCTAACGCCGTGATCAATATTCGCATTGACATAGATGCCCTCAAACGTGGACATACTGAGCATGGCGAGATATGCGAGATCGCCGGCGTTGGGCCAGTTCCAGTGGCTACTGCAACAGAGTATTTGGGCGAGGCCTTCTTGAAACTTCTTGTAGTCGACGGTACAGACATCAGAACGATTGCACATATGGGTAGAGCAATACCGGCGAAGTTGCTTACCGCTCTCGAAGAACGCGACCGTGTTTGTCAGGTACCGACATGCGACATGAGCGTCGGACTAGAGATAGATCACATCAAACCATTCTCCGAGGGTGGTGCTGCATCCTTTGAGAACCTCGTGCGCCTCTGTAAACGCCACCACCTTCAAAAAACCCATGATGGTTATCGGCTCATGAGACGCGAACAAGAAGCGCGTGAGAGAGACGACGAGCAAGTGGGAGCCTGGGAGTGGCGGCGGCCGCCATCGCTTAGAGACACCGGGTAGGAGCCGCTGGCAGGGAGCCAAGAGAGATCACGACGAGCAACCAAGCTGGGACCGAGCGAATCTAGAGAGAAGGCCGAGCAGAGTGGCTGGAACGCGCGACTCCTCAACTCGGTCGCCCTCACGGGCTTACCAACATCCTTAGAAACAGGCCTACCTACAGGCGGGCTAAGCCCCGAATACCGGGGTAAGCCTCTTACATATTGCCCTGACATATTGCCCTGACATATTGCTTGAGTGGGCCCGGGAGGATTCGAACCTCCGTAGCTTACGCAGCTGGTTTACAGCCAGCCCCCTTTGTCCACTCGGGTACGGACCCAATGAGGCGTAGAGTAGCGCACGGATAAGCGACCACTTCTAGGGAGAACAATGCCAAGTTTCGATGTCGTCTCAGAGATTGATATGCAGGAGCTGCGAAATGCCATTGATCAGGCACAACGCGAGCTCACAACCCGGTTCGATTTCAAGGGGACCGACTCCTCCATTGAGTTAAAGGACAAGGCCATCATCCTCAACACTGAGAGCGAGCAGCGGCTCCAGGCGCTCGTGCAGGTACTCGAGGAGAAGCTCGTAAGGCGCAAAGTCTCACTCAAGTCGCTCTCATACGGGAAGGTCGAGGAGGCCACTAAGGGGCGTGCCCGCCAGAGTGTCGCTCTCGTCGAAGGCATTAGCGACGACAAGGCGCGCGACATCGGCAAGTTTGTAAAAGGCCTACCTTTAAAGGGTATTCAGCACCAAGTGCAGGGCAACCAGTTGCGAATTATCGGGAAGAAACGCGACGACCTTCAGGAGACAATCGCTGCGCTTACCGAGCACGACTTCGGCGTGCCTCTGCAGTTCAATAATTTCCGCGACTGAACCGAGCGGATCCAAGCCGTAAATTAGTTAGAGACCTACTGAGCAGAGACGAGGGACTCGCGCTTGCGATCTAAGGCCAAGAAGGCCAGGACCGCAACCCCGTACATGCATAGGGCTGTGATCTGGACCACCTGAAACCCGTAGGCCATGGCAAGAATGGTGGTAGTTACAGAGCCAATTACGGAGAAGAACCCGTTTACAGCCCAACCCCATGCCACATACTCATCCGGGTGCGGGCCGAGCCCTGAGACGACCCCGAGGCCCAGCGGCATGAACATGCCCAAGCAGAGCCCAAGAGGGGCGAGCAGAACAACGGTTACAACAACCCGAATCCCGAAGGCTGCCGGTAGGAGCGCATCGGTAATGGGGTCAAGGGCGAATAGGTAGAAGACGCCTAGGACCGCCAAAGCGGCACCGCTAGTAATGACTGCGCGGCGAGGCGAGGCTGCGAACCTCTTACTTAGTAGCGCCCCTAAACCTGTGAAGACCAAGATCGATGCGAGGGTAACGGTCAGGGAATAGGTGGGGTATCCAAGGAATCTCACGAGTCGCTGAATCATGGAGATCTCATAGAGCATGAACCCGAGGCCAAGGGCAGCGAAGTAGAGCGCAGAGCGCCCCTTGGCTGGTAGCGCCCTCCACTCCTTCCTTACAAAAATAAATGGAGCGAGTAGGAAGAGTGTGGCGTAACCGATCGCTACAAGGAGTAGCAGGAGCAGCACTCTCTCGCCGATTACATCCTCGGGGTTATTCGTTGAGAAGGGCTGAGTGATATTTGAGAGCACCGATCCGAACCCTGAGAAGTGCCAGAAGAACGGGCGATCGTCCTGGACTGCAAATATCTCGCGTGGATATCTTGCAGCGATGGCGTTAGCGGCTTCACTCGATGGAGCGGCCGCGAGCTTCCCGACGATTCCTCCGTCGGTATAACCCCCCGGAGCATAGGCAACGCCAGCGAGCGGAACAGTCGGTACGGCAGCGTTGAGACGTGCAACTTCCTCTGGTGTAAATGGAGTGCGCTTCACCATGATTGTTGAGAGGTCGCCAGTTTTGTTCGTGACAAACGACGAGACGATGATGTGCTGCGAAGGATCATCCACGCCGATCTTGGAGAGCGCATCGCGCGCGGTCATAACATAACGAGCCGTGCGACTCGGTCGCCCGACGTAATCAAGTTCACCGAACTGAACAACCATGATTCCATCGTTTGTTAGATGCTTCAAAGATTCGGCAATCATCTCAGAGGTATAGAGATACGACTCTGAGAGAACAAACGCGCCGGATGATGCAGCGTTGCTTGCCGCATAGGAGTCTGGGGCTACGTACCAGACGAGGTTGTACTTGTCTTTGCTGCGAAAAATAAAGGAGCGCCCATCACCTTGGTGAATTTTTACTCCAGGTTGATTCGGTAGATCTCCGGAGAACTCTCGCAACTCATCTTTGAGCAACCCAACCGTTATGGGGTTGAGCTCAACGCCCTCGATCCTGGGGGACTTGAAGTGCAGCGCAGCAACTATCTCGTTGCCGCCGGCCGATCCGATGATCAATGTATGTGCAGGGGGCTCCCCGTGAACTCGAAACGGAAGAACTCTTGGATCGGTGTCGTACTCCGTAGCCGAGTCAGGGTCCCCATTGTATGGATGTATCCCTGAGCCGAAAGTACCGTCGTGCAGCAGGAGATAGTTATCAAAAATATTCACTGCATCGACCCTGAAGACTGGTCCCCACCCGCCTAACGCTTCCTTTGCCGGCTGTGCTTTACCGCCCTCAACCTGCACGTCGGGCAGCTTTACTACCTGAACGACCATGAGAAGGAGCAGGACTCCGAGTACCCCTGCAATAGCAGTCGAGACCCCAAGTCGCGGATTAGCGACTACTGCCGCGAGTGCCATAACAAGCGCTGCGAGCATCACTACCTGCGGAGGCCCTAGCCACCAGATAAGAGGAATTGCTAATGCACACCCAAGTGCCGCACCGATCAAGTCTGAGAAGTAGAAGCGATTAACTCGATCCTCTGCGCGCCCAAGAAGTACTGCAACGATCACACCGATCATGATGAACGCAGCGAAGAGAGTGAAGCAGATCGCTATTAACGCTCCGAGGTTTCGCCATGAATCGCCAGTTCCGTAGTCCCAAATCTTGATTGTGTTGATCGGGATCCAAGAAATTACAAACTCACTCGCAGCAATCAGCACCGCTCCAACCAACGCGCAGATTGTGACGACGGTGTCGGTTGCAGCCTTGCGGAGGCGAGGCCACACAACGACAAAGATTCCACCTGAACCGATACCGAGAAGCGCTAGACCAAGGACTAGATACGTGTAGTAGTACCAGAGTTTGAATGAGACAATGCGCGTGAAGGCAACCTCAAGGAGAAGCCCGGCAAGACTGATTAGGAAAATTGTCGCGATGTGACGCGAGCGAGCAGCAAGCGGGTTACTCAAGGAAGTCACCGATCAGTCGTAGTAGCCAGAGTGGATATAAACGCAGGGAACGCCTTCCTTGCGGAGCATCTCAACGTTGCGTCGATCGTCTTCAATGCCAAGGCGAATATCGAAACCAACGGCGCGCAGATCCCACAGAGAGCCTTGTTTGTACTCGCGAGCCAATTCGTAGTCTCCCCATGCGCGCGTAATTAGTAGGTCCCAACGAATCCCGTATCGGTGAAGCCACCCGACCGTGAGGTGCGCTACGCGCTGAGGGCGCGCTGTAAGAAGCACAACACTCAAGTTCGGGTCGAGATTATCGAGCAGGACCTTTACCTCTTCAATAACCGGGTCGTCCCCACATGCCTCGAAGAAAGCATTCCAGTCGCGACGGGGCGCCTCTAAATAATGCTGCCGACTAACCGCGTCGGAGAGCACACCATCTATATCGACGAGCACTGCACCCCCTGGCTCGACTACACCATCACGCCACTGCCAGTTCTCAGGCTGAATTGATAAACGCGTCATTATTTTTGATTTTCCTCTAAGTCGTCTACTTCGTCGTCCTCGGCGTCAACAGAAAGGTAACGATCCTTAATGCGCGCTACTACGCCTGGGTCAGCAAGCGTAGTGGTATCCCCAAGAGTCTCATCATCGGCGACATTACGTAGCAGTCTTCGCATGATCTTTCCGGAGCGAGTCTTGGGCAGGTCATCTGTAAAGAGAATTGACTTGGGCCTCGCAATTGCCCCGATCAGGTTGCCGACATGGATGCGCAGTTCCTTCTCAAGCGCCTTGCTCGGTGCGTGGTCATTCTTTAGAACAACAAATGCACTAATGGCTTGCCCCGTAGTCGGATCATGGACCCCAACCACGGCGGCCTCAGCTACTGCATGATGATCGACAAGAGCGCTCTCTACCTCGGCCGTTGAGATGTTATGCCCACTCACGAGCATCACGTCGTCGACCCTACCGAGGAGCCACATGTAGCCCTCATCATCGTAACGAGCACCATCGCCAGCAAAATAAAGCCCTGGGAATCTCGACCAGTACGTCTCTTGAAAGCGCTCGGGGTCTCCCCATACGCCTCTTAGCATCGAAGGCCAAGGCTTCGTGAGTACTAGATACCCCCCGCCCGGGATTCCGACATGGCGCCCGTCGTCCCCGACAACATCTACTCCGATACCCGGCATCGCAAATGTCGCACTACCTGGCTTGAGTGTCGTTAGACCCGGTAATGGGCTAATCATCACCGCGCCCGTCTCAGTCTGCCACCAAGTATCGACGATCGGCGTCTTACTGCCTCCGATCACATCGTGATACCAAATCCATGCCTCAGGATTAATCGGCTCACCAACACTCCCGAGAAGGCGCAGAGAAGTGAGATCGTGAGCGCCGGGGTACTCGACCCCCCACTTCATAAATGTACGGATTGCTGTTGGCGCCGTATAGAGAATCGTCACTGCGTATTTCTCGACAATTGCCCAGAAGCGATCCTTATCGGGGTAATCAGGTGTGCCTTCGTAGAGCACGCTCGTTGCTCTGTTCGCGAGCGGACCATAGACAATGTACGAATGCCCCGTTACCCATCCACAATCAGCAGTGCACCAGTAAATATCTTCATCTGGGTGAATATCGAAGATGCTACGGAAGGTAGAGGTAACCCCGGTTAAGTAACCGCCGGTCGTGTGCATGATGCCTTTGGGCTTTGCAGTGGTACCACTGGTGTAGAGAATGAAGAGCAATTGCTCTGCATCCATAGGCTCAGGTACGCACTCTGGACTCTGGCGGTCTACTAGATCATGCCACCAGATATCTCTGCCGTCTGTCATTTCATTGCCGTGATCAGTACGACGAAGAACGATGCACTTCTCGATGGTCGGCGTATCTAATAGCGCCTCATCGACAATGTCTTTTAGCGCGACCACACCACCGCGACGCCAGGCTCCATCACAGGTGATGACGATCTTGGCCTCGGCATCATTTATACGGCCTCGTAATGAGTCGGAGGAGAAGCCACCGAAGACAACCGAGTGCGCTGCGCCGATGCGCGCGCATGCCAGCATTGCGACAGTGAGTTCCGGCACCATCCCCATATAAATAGCAACACGGTCACCTCGCTGAACCCCTAACTCCTTGAGGGCATTGGCGCAGCGTGATACATCTTCAAGTAACTGAGAATATGTAATTGCTCGCTCATCCCCGGGCTCGCCTTCCCAGAAAAATGCGACCTGTGATCCATGCCCAGACTCAATATGACGGTCAAGACAGTTATATGTGACATTGAGTGTTCCATCAACGAACCACTTGGCATTCGGCGGATCCCAGTCGAGGACCTTGCTCCACTCGGTATCCCAGTGAAGAAGTTCCCGAGCTTGCCCTGCCCAATATGTCTCCGAGTCTGCATCTCCAGCATCGTGGAGCGAGGAGTCGCTTACGTTCGCTCGCGCAACAAACTCGGAGGACGGGGCAAAGTGGCGCAGCTCAGTTTGATGGGTCTCGATTGCATCGGACATTCTTTAAAACTCCAGTTTTAGAGGCATGCGAACCACTTAGGCTCAGAGGATACCCCTGCGGAGATTGCTCCCATTAGTGGTCTCTGCGATTTTTTCAACACCCTCAAACTCACTTGGTAGAGAACGCCTAAATCGCTACTCGCGACGGGCGATGATGACAGTAAAACCTCCAAGGCCCTCAGGGTCGGTAAGCATCGCTGCCTCGGTTGCCCTGCTTCTCCCGATTAAGGCCTCTAGGTCGCCACGTGCGGCACCCGCTAACCATCCGGCCTCGCCAGTCGCTACCTCATCCCCTATACCGAGCCCACTAAGCCAGTCAGATTGAGTTGTCTCGCTCTCAATCCTGAATCCCGCAGCCATGATGGCGTCTCTGAGCGGCTCAAGGACAACGTCGGAGGTGATATCAGTCTCCCCGGGATGCATTAACGGGTTGGAGCCTCGGGTGTGGTCTCGGTATGTCCGCAGCCATCCCCCTCTGCGCGCCAAATCCTCTGCATTCCCTGCATAGTCAATGATCACCATCGCACCGGTCTCGATGCACTCTGCTGCGCGGGCAATCCACTCGACGATGCCTACCTGCATTGGTAGGCGGTCGCCAATGCGCGCTGGGAACTCTGGAATAAGGCTACGACGCTGCGCGTCAAGTGGTGCGAGTACCTCAACGAAATTTGGTGTTCCAGCCTCAGTGACACTCTGATCACCAAGCCCCACTCGAACCTCTGCCCAACCCTCGGTCGTGAACTCTGCAACATCAAAGGCAAGATTGTCGAGTAACTCGTTGGCAATGATCACCCCGTTAGTTGACGAACCCGGAAGATCTGCGAGTATCGATACGTTAGAGAACTTCCCTAGAGTCACTTCCTGCACCTGGCGAAGCGCCTCGCTCCGTTCAACCGTTATGTAATTGATCGCAGAGCTGAATCCTCGATCACTGCGCAGCACTTCTCGACAGAGTCGCCCTGATCCTGCGCCGGCCTCAAGAACTGTGAACTCCCTCGGGCTCCCCTGCTCTACCCATAATTTCTCGATCGCATACCCAACTATCAACCCAAACAATGAACCCGTCTCAGGGCTAGTTACAAAATCGGATCGACCAGTTGGGCCTCTACCGACCGCAAAAAATCCAGCGTCTTTATCGTAGAGAGCGGTCTCCATAAATAGCGAGAACGGAATGCTTCCTGTGTTATCGATAATGTGAGCGAGCGAGTCGGAGACTAAGCGCTTGGGGCGCCCCTCTGACGCGCCGGACTCAATCAGAGCGCAGCGCCTGCTAGTTCACCGAGGCGCGCGATGACCTGCGGGTAAATACCGACGATCAGAACAAACGATCCGGTAATGGCGATTGCGGCATTGAGCGCAAACGGCGTCTTAAGGGGGCGTAGATCAATTCCCTCAGGGGTCTCTCTAAACCAAATTGCCCTCGCGACTCCTGCGTAATAGAAGAACGCTATGACCGAGTTGAGGGCCGCTATTACTCCAAGGATCACCGCTGGCGTTGTTCCCGCGTCTAGCACTGAACGGAACATCACAAACTTCGCAAACCAACCGGCGAGAGGGGGAATACCAGCGAGCGAGAATAGGAAAGCCGAGGTCATAACCGCCAAGATCGGTGAGTACTTAGACATTCCGCCGAAGGACGAGATCTCATCGGATTGAGTACGTCGCATTGCAGCAATTACACATGCAAACATTCCGAGGTTCATCGCTCCATAGATCAGGATGTAGACAACTACCGCCTCGAATGAAGCACTCTTGGAGCTCCCGGCGCCAGCAACGGCGAAGGGCACGAGCATGAATCCGCCCTGGGCGATTGAGGAATACGCAAGCATGCGAACAATGCTCGTCTGGCGAATCGCAACGAGGTTTCCAACTGTCATGGAGAGCGCTGCTAGTACCCAAATTATGGGCTGCCAAGATGTATGGCTTGCATAGAAGCCGAAGAAGATGATGTTTAGAAGAGCAACAAATCCACCTGCTTTGGATGCAACAGATAGGAATGCCGTAACAGGTATGGGCGCACCATCGTAAGTATCAGGCGCCCAGAAGTGAAACGGCACAGCGCTGATCTTGAATGCAAAACCCACAATGGTGAGGAAGATCGCGATGCTGAAGAGCGCTGGGGTACCCGCTGATCCTGCATATTCGGCAATTCCGGAGAGCGAGGTTGAGCCACTGAGTCCGTAGACCATCGACATTCCATAGAGCATCACCGCGGAGGAGAGGACGCCGATAATGAAGTACTTGACCGCTGCCTCGTTGGAGCGCGTGTCGTGCTTTCTCCAGCCTGCGAGCACGAAGGTCGGGATAGAGATCATCTCTAGAGCAACAAATATGGTGATGAGGTCGCGCGCCCCTGCCATGATCATCATGCCAAGCGTTGAGGTGAGGACTAATACATAGAACTCTCCCTGGTAGTAGTCGCCCTCCCCAATGTGGTCGACAGAGATGAGGAGTGTCACGTAGGCGACAACCAGGAAGAATCCTTGAAACGCAAGAGTATAGGTATCGACAACAAACGCCCCGCCGAAGAGAGACCGGGTGCCACCATCCCTTGCAAGAGTGATGATCGGGATCAGCGCAGCAAGGGTTCCAAACGCGGCTAGTTGATATGTCTTGAAGCGTTCACGGTACTCAAAGAAAAAGTCCGCGATCAGCACGACAACGATCGTCACTGTCATAGCGACGAGCGGAGCTAGCGCGTGTAGATCCCACTGCACCTTCACTCGGTCAGCCCCCGAAGATGCGCGTTACTGCGCGGTCGGTGACACCGAAGATGATCTGCGGGTAGATACCTAGAGCAAGCGTTAGGAGAATCAGCGGCGTCCATGCCATCCACTCTGCAGGCCCGACATCGTGAATATCGGCCTCTGCGAATTCGTCCTTAGGTACCCCAAAGGCAACGCGCTGGTACATCCACAGGAGATACCCCGCAGAGAGAACCGTTCCAATAGCGGCGACCACCATAAAGCCGCGGAATAAACCCTCAGATAGACCAGCGGCAGGGCTATACGCAGCGAGAATCGCCGGAAACTCTCCCCAGAATCCTGCAAGGCCAGGGAGACCCAGCGAAGCCATTACGGCAAAACCCAGTATCCAACCCATACGCGGTGCCTGCTGAAGGAGTCCACCAAGTCTTGACATTTCGCGGGTGTGGTAGTTGTGCTGAACAGAGCCGGCGATGAAGAAGAGGAGTCCGGTTATTAATCCATGTGCAACCATCCCGAAGATCGCTGCGTTGATTCCAAATGTCGTCAGCGTTGAAATACCAAGCATCACGAAGCCCATATGAGCGACAGAGGAGAAGGCGATCAAGCGCTTCATATCTGTCTGCGCTAGGCAAGCCAGGGCACCGTAAATAATGCCGATCACTGCGAGCAGACCGATCCAAGGGGCCCATGTCTGCGCGCCACTTGGGAGAATTGGGAGAGCGATTCGAATGAAACCAAATGTTCCGAGTTTTAGAAGCACTGCAGCCAAGATGACAGAGCCAACAGTCGGGGCCTCCGTATGCGCATCGGGCAGCCAAGTGTGGAACGGGAACATAGGAACCTTGATCGCGAATCCAAGGAACAGACCAGCGAATATCAAGACTTGCGTGCCGTGAGCAATACCCACACCGTGAAGGCGTGCAAGCTCTGGTATCTGGAAGGTACCGAGCTTGAAGTAGAGCGCCAAGAACGACAGAAGCATCAATGCTGAACCGAAGAGGGTGAACAGGAAGAACTTGATGGATGCGTACTCGCGGTTTGGTCCTCCCCAGACGCCAATCATGAAAAACATCGGGAGACGCACTACCTCGAAGAAGATGAAGAACAAGATCAAGTCTTGTGCAACGAACGTTCCATTCATTCCGACCTCAAGGAGCAGGATAAGAGCTAGGAACGCCTTCGGGTTGTGTGGCTCTGGAAAGTGGTTCCATGAGTAGATAATGCAGAGGATCGTGATCAGCATTGACAGAGCAAACATCGGGAGTGCAATGCCGTCTATGCCTAGGTGGTAGCGAGCGTCGATCACCGGTATCCAGCTCTTGTTCACTACGAACTGCAGGCTCCCAGACCTGTTGTAGTTGAACCTCGTAAGGATCCCAATGCCGACGGCAGCCGTGACGATGGTTGTCAGGAGCGCTACGACCTTTACGGTCTGCTCCTGAGCCTTCGGCGTGGCTAATACCAACACGAGACCGACTGCGGGGAGGAATACCGCAAGGGTAAGTGCCCAACTGTCGAACCAATCCATTTAAAGAATCCTCCTGATTACTTTGCGAGAATGAGCGCGATACTGAAGATCGCGATCGCAATGACGATGAGCAGCGCATAACGCTGTACCTGACCAGACTGCAGGCGACGAAGAAGCCCTCCGGCCGCCCCTGTCTCCTTAGCAAGCCCGTTATATGCAGAGTCGACCGTACCTTGATCGACATATTTGTAGAGACCGCGCCCGATTGCGGGTGCTCCTCGACCGATACCATTTACGACACCATCAAGAATGTTCTGGTTGAACCAGTACGCGCTTCGAGCCAATGGCCCCTTGATTCCCCCTACCACGACGTCTGTGTAAAGAACGTCTAGGTAGTACTTATTGACGAGGAATGTATAACCACCGCGCGCTGCTGCATTGCGCTGCGTGAGACCCTTGAATGGTCCGAGTTGATCCTTGCGGAACCAGAGGTATGAGCAGACTCCAACCGATAGCAGGACCGCCATTACGGAGACCGCTGCGAGTATTCCCTCGAACTCCGGCACCACTATCGGTGGGAATGCTTGGCGAGGCTCGACGTACTCCACGAATTTCTCAATGCCAAGTGGCGCAGCATTCGCGAGACCTGCAACCGTGCTGAAGACAGCAAGAATGATTAGGGGAACCGTGATTGCTTTAGGCGACTCGTGCGGGTGGTGGTGACCGCGGTACTCACCGAAGAATGTGAGGTAGATGCAGCGAGTCATATAAGCGGCAGTCAGAACCGCACCCGCTATTCCGACAATCTGGAAGAAGTGGAATCCACTCTGCCCTGCAGTCGCAAGAATTTCATCCTTGGACCAGAATCCGGCAAGTGGAACGACCCCTGCGAGAGCGGCTGACCCGATCATGAAGGTCGCGAAAGTGATCGGCATGAACTTACGCAGACCACCCATGTCCTTCTTCATATCAAACGAGTGATGCGACCCTGAATGACTAATGGAGCCGGCCCCGAGGAATAGCAGAGCCTTGAAGAATGCATGTGTAAAGAGGTGGAAGATTGCACCGACCCATGCACCGACGCCTAGCCCCATGACCATGTAACCGAGTTGGCTAATAGTTGAGTAGGCAAGAACTTTCTTGATGTCGTCCTGCACAAATGCAAGGAGAGCGCCGACAATGATTGTGATGGCACCGATAATCGCCATCGGGTTCATACCGCCATCGCCGATCGAGAAGCCCTGCCAGAAGACGCCGTATAGACGACCCCCGAGATAGACGCCGGCTACAACCATTGTTGCAGCGTGAATCAGCGCGGAGACAGGTGTTGGTCCGGCCATTGCATCGGGGAGCCAGGTATGGAGTGGGAACTGTCCACTCTTTCCGATAATCCCCATGAGCAGTAGTGATGCTCCGACTAACCAGATTGTGTGCCCACCACGACCGGCCAATGCAGCCTCATTGATCTCAGTGAGGTTGAAGGTCTGACCAGCAGCGAAGAAAGTGACGATTACTCCAAGTAGGAGCCCTATGTCACCCGTGCGCGTTGTGAGAAAGGCTTTGATCGCAGCACTCGAGTTTGGCTTCTCCTCCCACCAGTGACCAATCAGCATGAAGGAGCAGACACCAACAAGCTCCCAACCCGCGAGGAGCATCAGTGAGTTATCAGCGACCACCAGTACGAGCATGGAGCCAGTAAAGAGGCTCAGTGCTGCATAGAAGTATGTGTAGCGAGTGTCGTGCTCCATGTAAGCGGTTGAGTAGACGTGGACAAGGAGGGAGATAAATGTGACGACGAAGAGCATCATCACGGCCAGCCCGTCGATCTGTATCCCCGCCGTGAATTTAATGAGGCCGTTTGACCACCAGTCCCATGTCTGGGTAATCGGTGCAACACTGCTCTCTCCTGGAGTGCTGAACGCAAAGCTCTTGCCAAATCCAGATAGAGCAGAGCCGCCCTCTCCCTCTAGCGATTTATCTACATGCTGAATCCATTGAAATACAGTGATGCATGACATTACGAATGCCGCGCCTACCGCTGTGATTCCTACCTCTGCACCCCTCTTGGGCATGCGCTTTCCGAAGAGAAGGATTATTACGAAGGAGAGCACCATCAGCAAGGGGATTACCCAGGCGTGGGAGATGAGCCAGGGGGAAGCTATCTCTGTCTTCTCTGCATACTCTGTTGATGTCTGTAATGCGAGTCTGTACATAGTTATAAAATCAGCCCTTCAATTGTTGGGCCTGATCAAGGTCCGGGCTGCGGAAATTACGGAATAAGAGCAGGATGATCGCGAGACCTACGCCAACCTCGGCGGCCGCGATCGTGATCACGAAGAGAACAAAGATCTGTCCACTCGTTTCTTGTAGGTAAGCCGAGAATGCGATCAGATTGAGGTTGACTGCATTAAGCATCAGCTCAATGCTCATAAGGACAAGCACTCCGTTACGACGGACTAGCACGCCGTATATCCCAATGCAGAAAAGCACAGCGGCGAGGATGAGGAACTGGTTGAGGATCATCAGTCTCTCCTAGCCAGAACAATCGCTCCGACTAAGGCAGCGAGTAGGAGAATCGAGACCGCCTCGAATGGGACGATGTAGAGGCGGAATATGTCCGATGACAGCACCGAGGTCTTAGTAGGTGCATCAATAACTACTTTGGAGTTACCGAATGCATCGACTAGAAGAGCGGTAAGGGTGCCTACCAATGCAAGGGAGGCTACAAACGCCGGCATTCTCTGGGAGTTATCGAGATCTAGGTCGCCCATTGGTGAACGAGTCAGCATGATCCCGAATAAGAAGAGGATTACAACGGCCCCGATATAAATCAGCACCTGCACCCATGCAACAAACTCGGCTGCTAAGAGGATGTACTGAGCAGCTGCACCAGCAAGCACAATCACGAGGTAGAGAGCAGCGTGCACAACATTGCTCGTACGCACCACACCGATAGCGCTGAGCACCATCGCTATTGCGATGATCCAGAAGGCGACGTTCTGAGCAACCATTACTTCTTCGCCTTCGCAGGAGGCGCAGAGCCAACCTCTAAAGGCTCAACCTCGGGAACAGTGTGGAACCACTCTCCGAGTCGGTCCTTGTTGTGCAAGAGGCTTGCAATATTGGGCTCGGAGTATTCGTACTCTGGGCTCCAGAAGAGGGCATCGAACGGGCAGACCTCAACACAGATTCCGCAGTACATGCAGAGCGCGTAATCGATATCGAACCGATCTAGAAGGTTTACAGCACGCGGTCGTCCACCCTCGCGACGAGCAGGTCTCTCTTCTTTATGCCCCTCGATGTAGATGCACCAGTCTGGGCAGGCGCGGCTGCAGAGCATGCATGAAGTGCAGTTGTCTTCATGCAGTGCAATGACTCCACGCGAGCGGGCTGGTGGCT
>CAMDSG010000032.1 GCA_945907055.1 Bifidobacterium breve
GGAACCGTGGCCTCAACTCTTACAAGAGATGCGTGGTTATTGGGGCGGTCATTAATCGCGTCGGTAACCGTCTTAGGGCCACCCGTCTGACCAACACCCAGGGACCCGGAGTATCGATTCACATCGAGTGAAGATGAGTTCGAGACTGGGACTGTCGTTGGCTGGGTCGTTGTTGTAGTGGCAGGGGGTGTTGTAGTAGTCGTCGTCGGAGGGAGAGTCGTGGTAGTTGGAGTGGGCGACGAAATCGAGACGACCGAGTTCTGCACCTTTATGCTCACCGAAGGCGAGGCGTATGCGCGACCTCTTGACGTATAGCCCGTCGCCTTCACACTATGGGTACCGTCGGTGACTGTCGAGGAGTTCCAAGAGAGGCTATAAACCGAGGAACTAACGCTGGCAGTCCCAACGGTCACACCATCGATCTCGAATGTAACTCGTGCTGGCGTCCATGTGGCTGTGGTGCCACTCCCTGCGATGCTCTTTAGCGCTACCGCAGATCCTGCAACCACGGAGCTCGCCGTAGGAGCGGTTACCTTCATTGCACGGTAGGTACTGGCGGCGCCTGCAGCGGCAGCTGGGATAGCGAGCGCTACAACCGTTGCGGTAGCGATCGAGGTCTTAATGAGGTGGTTTCGTGTGTAACGCATCATTGCCTTCTTCAATTGGTGTTTCTCGGACACCATTTGTTTCGGCAGCAAAGCACTACGCGCTTGACGCGATACAGCTTTGTTGTGATTGCGTTGGGAAAAGTAAGGAACCCACAGGGAACGCAGAAATAAGCGTGGGAATAGCGTGGGAATAAAGTCCCGTGACTTTCTACCTAGGGCGTTATCGCCAACGGGTACTACTACCTATGGAAGAGCTACAACTCGAAAGCCGAGGTGACCTACGCTCGTATCTGGCGTATTAGAACTACGTGCATCTACTCGGTAACGCCTGCAATAAGAGGCGTGGCACAAAAAAGAACCACCACGCATTACTCGGTGCGTACCGGATTCCGGTCCACGCGGATCCACTCGTTTACTTACTTCGTAATATCCCTGATCAAAATAATCAGAGCACCACTCCCATACGTTGCCAGTGGTCTCGAATAGCCCCAACCCATTTGGTGCGAAGGATCGAACCGGCGCTGTCCCTGTAAATCCATCGGCTCCTGCGTCGAGGCTTGGAAAATCGCCTTGGAACACATTCATGCGGTGCTCGCCATTGGGCTCCAGCTCATCCCCCCACGGAAATGCCATGCCAACTAAACCACCGCGCGCTGCGTATTCCCACTCAGCCTCTGTTGGGAGTCGAGTACCTGACCATTTACAGAACGCCTCGGCATCGGACCACGAGATGTGCACTACCGGATGATCAGATCGAGTCTCAATATTGGAGTGAGGCCCCTCAGGGCAGAACCAAGTCGCGCCGTAGACCTGTCGCCACCACTCGGTCCCGACGACCCCACGTGTCTCCTCGAAGTCGTCAGGCAGGTGGCCAGCGAAAACAAAGGACCAGCCGAAGCGTTCGCCCTCAGTTACGTAGCGCGTATCAGAGACAAAACGCGCAAATTGGGCATTAGTAATCGTAGTTGCACCTATGGAAAACGCGCTCACCGATACTTCGTGTACAACCCTCTCACCATCAGCCTCATAGCCATCTTGTTGAGCATTCCCCATCTGAAAAACTCCTGCGGGTATCGCAACAAAATCAATCAGGGGCAAGTTCGAGACGCGTTGGCCGCCAATCACATCCTCGGCCTGTTTTACGGGTTCGCTTGAACGCTCGACAGGGCGGGATGAGGACGGATTCGCCATTCTGAGACTCTCTGCCTCGTCTCGATTAGGTACACAGCAGGCTTCGCTCACCTCTGCACTCTCCCACCTCCAGACAGCAATTATAGGAGTTCAAACCCAAATTTCGTCTTCCGGTATAGAGAATGGCAGCCGCGATGGGACAACCGACATTGCCTCCGATATCCTTTCCAAGTCGGCAGACCGTGCCTAGGGGGCTTTAGCGTGGGGTACAACCAAAAAATTCGTCATACCCGCCCTAAATCTTTTCCGATTGCTCTTATCTCAGTTCTCTTTGTCTCTCTTGCATTGTCTTCTTGTAGCGCAGACGCATCTTCTTCGATAGTGGTCCGCAGCCCCGAGGACGTCCAAGTTCTTACCCCTAAAGAGGTCAAAGATTTTCGCAAAAATGCTGCAAAGGGAGTCTCAAGCGCCACTGGTGCTACCGGTGCCGACGGAGTCCCTCAAAACCTAGATACGCGACCTGTAGAGACTCGCCTCTTCGACGCATACGCGAAATTTAGTGCCTGTATAGCGGCAAGTGGAGACAAGGTGCGCGGCAATCTGCTTGACCGGACTAACCCCGCATTTCAAGACCCTGCATATGTTGCAATTTTGAGTAAATGTGCTGCTCGCACAGGGATCATTCAGATCCTCACCGAGTTCAACACAGTTCGAGCCGAGCTCACACCCAAGCAGGTCAAAGAACGTAATAAGTCTTTCCTCAAACTCAAGCCATGCCTAGAGAAACGCGGCTGGAAAATTACAACAACCACGAACGAAATTGGATTACTCGTCCCGGCAGTATTCCGATCGCCAGATGGCTCAATTAACAGCCGCGATCTAAACCAGTGCTCAGCCGAGGTCGGAATCGCTAACTAATACCTGGTCTAACTAAAACCTTCTCTAACTAAAACCCTCTAATCCGCAACTATCTATCTCGACTATCTAGGAGACTCTCCGTAATGTTTAAACGCTCTCTTGCCACACTCGGTGCGGTTGTAATGACCGCTTCATTACTCGCTGCATGTGGCGGTTCGTCGACGAAGAAAACCTCCATCACTCCCCAGCCTGTCTCTCGACAGACCCTCCAAGACATCCTCACCGTTAGTGGAGAGTTACGCAGAGAGGAGACGCAGACGATCAATGCTCCAACCGATGGTCGCGTGAGCAAGGTAAATGTGAAGGACGCTCAAGAGGTCAATGTAGGGGACGCAATTTTTGCTCTCGATGGTCGCGAGGCCGTAGCGGTGAAGGGTGACTTCTCATTCTTCCGCACCCTTGATGTGGGCTCTGATGGACCAGATGTTGCCCAGCTCGAGAGGATTCTTGCCTCCGATGGATTTAGTCCTGGGAGAGTCGACCGCACGTTTACGGAGCAGACGCGATCAGCATTAGCCAAGTGGCAGGCAGTACACGGATACGGCGGCGCCAAGCCAGAGACCGATGAGACAGTTCAACTATCACTGACCGGAAACTCTGCTGGCTACAGGCTCGGTAAGCGCAGCACAGGTGCCGCAACAATCCTCTCAACAGCCACATCTGTTGAGAGCAGCGGAGGCAACTTCGTCGGGCCGATCCCTCCAGCAAGGAGAGGTGCTGCACGCGCAGTTCCCGCATTAGCTCGACGCGCAGCGACCGGGACTCCTGACAAGCCAGTTATCAATGTAGCGGGGACGCCGAGGTACGTAGACGAGGGCGGCGTTGCTACCTGGACCCTCAACGCAGATGTTGCACCGGCCAATGACACCATCGTTGCTCTGCAGATTGGTGGAGGCGCCACTGCCGGGGACTCGAATCGCAACGCCGATTACAAGACGCTTAAAAACAACGCGACGATCCTTGCAGGCCAAACCAGCGTCTCGTTCTCATCTGATATTTTCGATGACATCGTCGTTGAGGACGAAGAAGACATAACCGTCACAATGACAACACAGTTTGGGAACGACCCCAACTACGTGGTCGGACCATCCGATAGAGCAACGATCACTATCAATGCCAATGGCACTGACATCATTCCGCAGATCACAATCTCGGCTGACTCTGCAAAGACAAACGAAGGGCAGAACGCCACCTTCCGACTCCGCTCGAATGTAGAACTAAACCGAAACCTTGATATTTTTGTGAACATCACGGGCAGCGCCACCGTCGAGCAGGATTACCGCCCACTCGCAAATGAATATGTAACGCTTACATCCGGCAATACAGAGGTTGCGTTTAACATCTCCCCTCGATCCGACGATTTGGTCGAGCCCGACGAGACGATCACAGTTACGATTGTCGCGGATCCAGACATTATCTCTCCGCCTCCTTACACAGCGGCCTACCCAAGCGTCGCTACGGTAACGGTTGAGTCAGGGGATGTACCCGAACTCAACATCGGTGGTGGTGGCGATGTGCGTGAAGGCGGGAGCGTCTCATTCACAATCGTTGCTACACAGGTAATGGTTGAGGACACGACCATCAACTACCAAACCGGCGGTAGCGCCACTCCCGGACAGGATTACCAGGTGCTCTCGGGCCTTGCACTCATGCGAGCCGGAGCCTCATCGGTCACAATCACCGTGCGCACCTTCTCCGATGACGTGATCTTCTACCCAAGCGACATGATCGTCGCGAACTGGCCAGCGCGCATCGGCACTGTCGCAGTAGACGAAGGCGAGTTCGTGCTGCAAGGGTCGCCTGTTTTGAACCTTACCGAGCCAGTCCTAGCAGTGAAACTCAAGATGACAGCCACACAAAGGTCAAAGATCGAGCTTGGAATGCAGGCTGACGTGCAGCTCGAGGCTGGTGGAGTAACGATTCCTGGGCTCATTACAAAACTCGATGAGACTTCAACCGTGGGAGCCGATAAGACGGAGACTTACGAGGGGACAGTCGAGGCCACAGGAGATCTTCCAAACGTTGACGGGGCAACAGTCAGCATTGATGTCGTGGTTGCGGAACGAGTCAATGTCATTGCAGTTCCGATTGCAGCGGTTCTCAAGAGTGGCTCAAAGAATTATGTGAGGGTCGTGACCGACTCAGGGCGAATAAAGCGAACGCCCATTGAGATTGGCCTAACCCAAGACGAGTTCATTGAGGTCACCAAAGGCCTAACCGGAAAAGAACTAGTGGTCGTCTCCGTGACTACTCCAACCGAGTAGCGATTAAGCATGACTGAAGTCTTCTCCGAATCAATACCAGAATCGCAAGCACCCTTCCTTCAGCTGACAGATGTCTCGCGTGTCTATGGCGAAGAGGTAAAGGTATTTGCGATGCGTAACGTATCCCTGAGCATCATGCCCGGAGATTTCATGGCAATCGTTGGTCCATCTGGATCTGGAAAATCAACCATGCTTGGTCTGCTTGGCTGCCTTGATCTTCCTACATCTGGTTCCATCAAAATTGCCGGTGAGGAGATCACAACTCTTGACGACCCAAGCCGAACTCGACTTCGTGGGCGTACAATTGGTTTCGTCTTTCAACAATTTCACCTTATTGCGCACCTGAGCGCTCTTGGAAATGTAGAGACCGCCCTCCTATACCGCGGCCTCAAGCCTGCCGAGCGTCGAGAGAAGGCCATGGACGCTCTCGAGAGAGTCGGCCTTGGTCCGCGCCACGACCATCGTCCGGTTCAACTCTCAGGGGGCGAACAGCAACGAGTCGCCATTGCGCGCTCTCTTGTTACGGACCCGATCATTGTTCTTGCCGACGAGCCAACCGGAGCGCTTGACTCCACCAACGCTGAGAACGTAATGCAGATCTTTGAGTCGTTGAGGTCTAGCGAGCGAGCAGTGGTACTCGTAACCCATGATCAAGGTGTTGCTGGCAGAGCAGACCGCAAGGTCTCGATGCGCGACGGGGAAATCGTTGCAGATGAATACAAGGTGCTTTCATGATCTCGCGCAACACTCGCGATCTGATGAGCGTCGCCTTCGGAGGCCTCTTCGCACGTAAGGTGCGCACCATATTGCTTCTCATGGGGCCTGTAATTGGAGTTGCGGCAATTGTCGCGGCGGTCGGCCTTACAGATAGTGCAAAAGGTGACTTGAAGGCAAAGGTTGCACAACTCGGCACCAACTTGATCGAGGCCAAGGCCGCAAGCAGTTTTGGTTCTCAGAATCCAACGCT
Organism: Bifidobacterium breve; assembly: GCA_945907055.1. GTDB lineage: Bacteria > Actinomycetota > Acidimicrobiia > IMCC26256 > IMCC26256 > IMCC26256. The sequence goes on from CAMDSG010000032.1 coordinate 5,889, forward strand.
CCCTATAGATGCAGTGCGGCGCGCTGAGCAAGTAAAGACAGTTGAAAAAGTTGCTTCCGTTGTGCAACTCACGGACATCATCGTCTCCCCATATCCACAAGCAAAAGCCAAATATGAGACGACCCCTATTCCCGTTGTTGCGACCGATACGCGACTTCCCTACGTACTTGAGGTTCCGCTTACAAGCGGAAGATGGATCAACGCGTCGGACAACGAAAATGCTGTTAGAGCGGTTGTCATAGGTAGCGGCCTGGCCAATGAACTTGGGTATCTCCCAGGGGAGAGTCGGACCATTGATCTCGCCGACAAGCCTTACGGAGTCATTGGCGTACTCGGTAAAGTCGAGTTAGATCCCTCACTGGACAACGCAGCATTTATTTCCTTTGCTTCAGCGGATGCTGACTTCATTAAGGAAGATGTGCTGCCGACAAAACTTTACGTGCGCTCCACGGCGGGCACGGAGCAGGTGACCTCCGATGCACTTCGCACTGCAATCTCTTTAGGGGGACCGAAAGAAGTCGCCACAGAGATAAAGGCCGAGGCGCTACAACTAGCCGCGCAGAGCGACCGACAGCTACAACTCATCGTGGCCTCAATGGGTCTGCTCGCAATTATTGTTGGCGGAATCGGAATCGCAAACGTGATGTCGATCTCTGTAATGCAACGATCAACCGAGATCGGTATTCGGCGTGCGCTAGGCCATACTCGTCGCACGATTGCTCAACAATTTCTTCTAGAAGCAATGGTCGTCGGATTCATCGGCGGAATCCTTGGGGTCCTCCTTGGGGCCTTTGCAATCCTCGTTGGCGTCTGGTTATCCGGATGGGTCTTCGTACTTCAGACATGGATACCGCCCGCCGGTGTTGTCCTTGCAATTGTTGTATCCATTATCGCCGGCCTATATCCGGCTAGGCGTGCCGCCAAACTTGAACCGCTAGAGACGCTCCGATTGGGATGACAGCCTCGGTCGTTGAGGCTCCGCCGGCTTGGGAACCATTGGCTGAGCGTCGCCACATCACTGCTCTCGATGGAGCACGCGGAGCGGCGGTTATTGCAGTACTTCTATTTCACGGTGGAGTTCTAAGGGGCGGATACCTTGGTGTAGACCTCTTTTTTGTTCTCTCCGGATACCTAATCACTTCGATCCTGTTAGCGGAGACAGCACGCAGCGGAACAATCGGGTTAGGTGGCTTCTGGGCGAGACGTGCCAGGCGCCTGCTTCCTGCGCTCTTTCTTATGCTCGTCGCAGTCTGTGCGTATGCAATCTTTATAGCGAAACCCACTGAGCTCAATCAGATTCGCGACGATTTTCTAGCAACTCTTGGCTACGTTGCGAACTGGCATCTAGTTCTTGCTGACTACGACTACTGGAGGCTCTTTACTTCGCCATCTCCGCTCAATCACACATGGAGCCTCGCGATTGAGGAGCAGTTCTACGTTCTCTGGCCACTAGTCGCTCTCGGCGTTGGATTTATCGTTCGGCGCGGGCGAACAACAATTGCTTGGGCGCGTGCAATGTTCTTCACGTCCCTCATCCTCTCCATCGCCTCAGCAGCGTTAGCACTTCAGATCTGGCACAGTTCAAAAGGAACAGTCCGTATCTATTACGGAACAGATACACGCGCAGCAGCAATTCTGTTTGGTGCAGCACTCGCGAGTTGGATCGCTTGGAGAGGAGCAGCGAGTACCAAACGAGGACGCCTTTCGCTAGAGGTTCTTGGCGTCATAGCGACCGCGATACTCATCTGGGCATATTTCCGACTTGAGCAGGGCGGCCTCTACTCAGGTGGCCTACTTATTTGCAGTCTCGCAGCGACAGCCGTTATCGCTGCGATTACACACCCCGAATCCGGACCACTTGCCCGCGCCTTCTCGGCACGCCCATTCGTAGAGGCTGGGATAATTAGTTATGGCCTCTATCTCTGGCACTGGCCTATCTATGTCTGGCTCAATGCAGATCGTGTTGGATTGAGCGGCTGGCCTCTGCTAACTGTTCGCCTTGCAGTCACTATTGCTGTTGCGCTGCTTTCCTACAGATTTGTTGAGAAACCAATTCGCTATGGAGCCTTCTCTGCAAAAACCCTTCGTTGGTTTACGCCGTGTGCTGCAGCACTGCTTGTGGGGCTCGCGCTCATATCAACGCGAGGCGCCGAGGCCAGCCCGATTAAGCAAAAAACCATCAAGGAAGAGACAGCCAACGCGGTCAAGAACACGATTTATCACCCCGGGGCGTCGCGCGTGATGATCGTTGGGAACTCTGTTGGATGGTTATTGGCAAACGAAGGTTTCGCCCCGCTAGAACGTGAATTCAATATGGTGACACTCAATGCGGCGAGGCCCATGTGCCATTTTCCAACGGTCCGAACGCAGCGTGGACCAGAACTCGGAGAGGGAAACATCCCGTTAGATTGCACAGAGGCTTGGCCTAGTGCTGTAGAGGAATTCGACCCGGATGTGGTTGTCCTATTGCTTGGTGCAACACACATTGGTGGAGAGCGCAATGGTCGGTGGGCGACCCCGTGCGAATCTCTCTATAAAGAATGGACCACCCAAGGGCTCGCCGATGCAACGCGCGTTTTGACCTCCCTCGGAGCACGCTTAGTAATCAGCACAAATGCATACTCGCCCCTATTTGGTTATGCACCAGAGGTAGCACCACTGACGAAATGCCAGAATGCGAGCATGGAGCGGTATGCAAAACTGCATCCAGAGGTCGGGTTAATCGACTTAGCAAAGCGAGTCTGCCCCAAGTACAACGTCTGTGAGCCAGTCGAGGATGGCGTTCGGCTTCGCCCTGATTTCATTCACTACCAAGGCCCTGGGGCACTCCTAATTACGCGCTGGATGATCCCGCAACTCGGGCTACCTCAAATTCCACAGTCGTTATCTGGTCCGACGGGAAAACCTAAGCCATAACTCCACCGCCGTCTTCTGCCTAAATCTCGTAGCATCTACTGCATGGCCTCAATTCTGGATTCCGCAGATACGACAGGGCGAGACTCCCCTACGATTGTGCATGGAACATGCCATCACGACTGCCCCGATTCATGTGGCTGGATTGCAACAGTCGAGAACGGAGTCGCTGTAAAACTTCGAGGCGACCCGGATCATCCGTTTAGTAAAGGTGAACTCTGCCCCAAGGTAAATCACTTTATTGATCGAACTTACAGCGACAGTCGTGTGACCACACCACTTAGGCGGATCGGGCCTAAAGGCTCTGGAGAGTTTGAACAAATCTCTTGGGCGACTGCGCTCGCGGAGATCGCATCTCAACTCCAATCGGTCATCGAAACCCATCGTGCAGAGGCGGTGCTGCCATTTAGTGGAGCGGGGAACCAAAGCCTGCTCGCGATGGGGTTCCCTTATCGACTCTGGAATGCACTCGGAGTAACACGCCTGCAGGGATCACTCTGTGGAGCGGTGGCCGGTGCTGGTGTTGCGATGACCAATGGCACAAAACTCGCACTCGATCCAGAGGAGTTGGCCCACTCAAAACTAATCATCATCTGGGGAAGCAACACTCGCCTCACCAACCGACACCTCTGGCCAACAATTGAGGCAGCTCGGACTGCCGGCGCGCGCATCATCGTCATAGATCCAATCAGAACAATTACCGCGGACGAGGCAGACCGATTCATTCAGCCGCTCCCTGGTACTGATGTTGCACTGATGCTCGCGATGATGCACGTGATTATTCGAGACGGTCTCCAAGACCACGAATGGGTTGAGGCGCATACTCTCGGGTTCGACGAACTCAGCGCGCATGTTGCCGATTGGACCCCAAGTCGTGCAGCAACAATATGTGGACTTGCTGAAGATGAGATCGTGGCGCTTGCACGCGAGTACGCAACTACTCGCCCTGCTGCAATACGGACCCTAATTGGAGCCGAGCATAGAGAGCACGGCGGGATGTTCTTCCGCACTCTTGCATGCCTCCCTGCCCTTGTCGGCGCATGGCGCGATCGTGGAGGTGGGTTAGCCCGCAGCGTTGGATCGTGGACAGACCTAGTAATCAACCATGATGCTCTGACTCGCCCCGATCTGCTCGGCAACCGCGAGCCGCGAGTGCTCGATGAGGTCCGCCTCGCAGACATCCTCACTAATTCTGGGTTAAGACCGAGTGTGCATGCGCTCTTTATTTGGGGCACTAACCCAATGGTGAGCGTCCCTAATACGGAGTTGCTACGCAAGGGGTTTGAGCGCACAGATTTGTTCACAGTGGTCCACGAACAATTCCTTACTGACACTGCCCGCTATGCCGACATCGTTCTCCCTGCCACTACTCAGCTTGAGAGTGTCGATGTAACTCCCGCGTGGGGTCACTTGAATCTTGGTTGGAATGAAGCGGCGATCGCACCAGTGGGTGAATCGATCAGCAACGCAGAGTTTCATAGGCGACTTGCTCGTGCGCTCGGATTAATAGAGCCGGCCCTCTTCGAGGATGACCTAACCGTTCTGACCTCTTCGCTACCGAGTATTGATATTGATCAACTACGCGCTGAGCATCGAGTGCGTGTGCCCTACCCAGAAGATGGCAGGCCGTTTGGTGATGGAGTATTTCCAACGGCAAGTGGTCGAGTTGAGTTTGTGAGTGAGGAGTTGCGTGCTCTAGGCCAGCCGGCGCTACCCACTTATGAAGCGCCTACCGAGTATGCGCCTGAGCAGCTTAAGAGGTTTCCATTCCGCCTCTTGACACCGAAACAGCATGCGCGGTTCCTCAACTCTTCCTACTCACACCTGCCTAAACATCAAAGAGCCGAACACGGTTCAGACGAGGGTGGGCCTTATCTTGAGATGGTCGCAGCGGATGCAACCGCACTCGATCTCTTTGAGGGTGCGATGGTCAAAGTCTCTAATGACCGCGGCGAGGTCACCCTTAGGGTTCGAGTCACAGAGCGCCTACGCAGAGGTGTTGTAGCAATCCCGTGGGGATGGTGGGGCGATTCTCACGAGGGTGGCGTTGCGAACTCTCTTACAAGTGATCGCCTAACCGACTGGGGAGGCGGGGTCGCCTACTCGGATACCCTCGTCTTGGTCTCCCCTGCTCTGTGAGTGCGACTAACTAGCCAGCAGTTGTAGTGGTGGTGGGAGTCGTAGTCGAAGTAGTGGTGGTTACCGTTGCAGGTGCGTTGAAGTTCGCGTAGGCCACGATCTGCCACTTATCGGTATTCCACTCAAAGCTGGTCATACGAGGCGCCTCAGAGTTTGAGTAGGTAACCCCGTCAATAATCTGGTCAACCTTGATCGCCCAGTTCAGCGAGAGAGTCTGGCCATGCTGCAGTCCGACAAACTTCTCGCTTAATTCAAAACTTGTTACTACTGCAGGCGATTGTAGATACTGCGCTTTGTCTGCAGTTGATCCGTTCGCCCTGCGAATTTGGAAGTTAGGTGCAAGCTGCTCATCGATTGATTCAAGGTTGCGATCTTTGAGAGCGGTCAGCCACTTGGTAATCAACTCTCGGCCGGTAGCGCTTGGGTCTTCAAGCACGGGAGCCGGGTTTACCTTCTTATCCGAGGTAGCAGTCGCCTGGAGTGACTCTTTGTTTCCGCATGCGGCCAGTCCCAAGCTCATAGCAGTCACAAAAAGCAATGCTGCTATGCGCACGAAAGGTAGTGGCGTCTTTGAAGCGGTTTGATTAGTGGAGGGAGATGTGAACATCGAGAGATCATACAGCCAGACTCCCCAGGGCATAATCGCTTACTGGGGAGTCGGCTGGTGATCGATATTGCTGATAATGCTAAGGCGCTACAACTTCGCTAATTACGAGACGAGACTGCGCTGCACTGAAGGTCAAACGCTTCAAGGTACCGTTCACACAGGCACGCTCCAAGTTGGTTGAAGACGCCGTGAGTGCGAGCGTTGTGGTAATCGCTCCACCCGTGAATGAACCGCTAGTAACAGTTCCGGCATCATCCAAGATTGGCTTGCCGTTAGTACCAAGGCTGCTGGATCGCACGTTAAGAGCGATGGTGCTATCAGCAAGTGCTGGCGCTCCCGCTCGGGTCTTCCATACAATCGTCGCGTCAATTGTCGCCGGCGGCGCAAGACAGTCATTTGTTGCTTGTAGCATCACGGAAGTAACGCGCCCTGAAGCGACTGTTGCGCCGTCGCCAGTACCCGAGCACCTAACCGCGGCTGCCTTAACTGTTGTCGTCGATGCCTCAATGCCAGCGTTTACCAATGGTGTCGAGAATTTCATCTGCCCAACAAAGCGACATGAGACCGATCCGACCCCAACGGTTGGGACGGCATCAGTTGGGACGGTATCCGCACTTGCGCTACCAACCATTAGGGCTCCAAGTAGAAGACCGGCAGATGTGGCGCTAACAATTTTTTTAACGACTGAAGATTTCACGTAAGCCCTACCCTCACTATTAGTGGTTAATGACCCATAAAAAAGGGGTGACGCTGCGAGGCGTCAAGCAGAGATGAGCATTTATTTACTCTCCGTGATAATTGAGCATCGATTTAGGGAGAAAACCTAGCAAGCGCCTAGGTTTTACCGAATTATCCGTCCGCTGCAATCCGCTTGCAGGCCTCCTTAGTTTTGGGGCTGAATCGGCCAGGCACCGCCCTCGATCCACTGCCATTGCGAATGCTGCTCCGCTCTCAAAACAACCCGCGTAAGCTCGGGATGTGATCTCGGAGCTAGACGATCTTGCATTTCGTGAGACAGTATTCGCATGGCTTCGCGCTGCGATGCTCGGCCGGGAGTCCTTTACCCGTGATGATCTGAAGCACTTCCCATTTGGCGGGCAGATGCATCGACTCGTCGGTCCCCAAACCGGCATCTGGCACGTCAAGGCAGTATCGGATGCGGCTATCAGCATCATCACTTCGTACATTCCAGATGGCGCGAAGAGGCCGTACGAAGACTCTGTCGGTGAGGATCGCTTGCTCCGCTATAAGTGGCGAGGCACAAATTCGCAACACGCAGACAACATCTCACTGCGCCGTGCCATGGAGAGGCATCTACCGTTGGTCTGGTTCACAGGCGTCGGTTATGTGCCAGGAACCAAGACTCAACTCTTGCGACCGGAGTTTCCAGTCTGGATTGTCGCAGAGGAGCCAGAGTCTCAACAGTTCGTTGTGGCTGTTGATGAAGACGCTCTAAGAATTCCCGTTGGCGCGAGCCCCGAGATTGCTGAGATTGCAATTCGGTACAACGAGCGCATGGTGCAAGTCCGGCACCACCAGCCCTTATTCCGGTCTCGGGTCATCCACGCTTACGAGATGCGCTGTGCTGTCTGCAGACTTCCGTTCACGAAGCTTCTTGATGCTGCTCATATCAAGGCAGACTCAAAGGGAGGCCTACCGAGAGTCTCGAACGGCATGGCGCTCTGCAAGATCCACCATGGGGCGTTCGACTCCAACATCATTGGCATATCGCCTGATTATGTAGTCCATGTAAAGGAGTCGGTTCTTCAGACATTTGACGGACCAACCCTGCAGCACTCAATCAAGGAAATGGACGGCGAATCATTGCGTCAAATTCCAAATGCCAAGATCGACCGGCCGGATAGAGACTTACTCGCCGAGAGGTTTAACGAATTCGAGCAGGCATCCTGAAGCGATCTCTTCTCCCTAGCGATAGGGCATTTGGAACCCATCACAATTGAGCATGCGAATGTAGGCGAACGCAGCTTTCCTCCATAGTTTTCTAAACCCACAGCCGCACCTTTATGGTCATCCCGTATCCCTCTGCTCCGGTGGCCATCCTTTCTCAAGCGCTCGCTGCTCTGGTCCGCGCCAGGCCCAGGTAGGTGCGTTTTCTCGGAGATCTACTTCGATCTTCTCGAGGCGGTATCCGTCATGCGTTTTTTGCAGATGATGTCGCTTGCAGAGTCGTACAAGGTTCTCAAGGCTTGCAGGGCCACCCTCAGCGAAGGGCACGATGTGATCAATCTCTAGACCAAGCGTCATATCGCAAGTTGGCACCTGGCAGACACGATCGCGCTCTTCAACAGCGGTGCGCAATGGTGCAGGGATGTGTCTGCCCAGATGCGCAATCGTCTTGATATCTACTCCATCGATCACGAGGAGCTTGAGGAATGCCTCCCCCAAATATTCAGTTGCAGTCGCCACCGGTATCGGCCCAACGCCAGCGATCTCACAGATCTCGCCCTGCTCAGTGTGCCCACGCTTAAGTGCATCTATATCGACACGAATATTTATCACGGCGTTAGGGCGAGTCGTCTTCGTTCTACTCACGCCTGTGCCTGTAGCGGAGCTGCTCGCTTTTTCGCAGAGTGCCATTAGAGCGTC
>CAMDSG010000033.1 GCA_945907055.1 Bifidobacterium breve
AACGATCAGATGCTTGATTTCCGCACCCTTCAAGACCACGCTGCGCCGAATACGACGAGCAACCTCTTGTTCAAGGGAGCAGTTGAAGATACTGCGCGTTCTGTCTACTCAGGCATGGTCCACATACGACCAGAGGCGCAGAAGTCGCGTGCTGTACAGAGCAATAGAAACCTTGTTCTAACGGAGGGTGCCGGAGCAGAGTCGATTCCGAATCTCGTGATTGAGGCCGATGACGTGCGCTGCGCTCATGCCTCTGCAGTTGGTCCGATCGACGAAGACCAGCGTTATTACCTCGCAACACGTGGGGTCCCACCCGAAGAGGCAGAGCGCCTAATTGTTCTCGGGTTCTTCGAGGATGTATTCGAGAGGCTTCCGGTGCCTGCGCTTGTCGGTCCTCTGCGCCGCTCAGTACAAGACAAAATCGGCAACTTGCATGCAGGTCTCGCCCATGCCTGAGATTCGAGTCTCCTCAATTAGCGAGATCGCAGACGGAGCATCGCTACGCGTCGATGTCGATGGCATCCGTGTAGTTGTCGTGCACATCGGGGATAGTTGGTATGCCCTAGGCGATCGCTGCTCGCATGCAGAGGCTTCTCTCTCCGAGGGCCAAATTGATAGCGAAGCATGTGCGATTGAGTGCCCCAAGCATGGTGCAATGTTCTCTCTTGTCAGCGGAGAGCCAGCCTCTCTGCCCGCTACGCGCCCGGTACGAACATATGGAGTTCGCGTTGATGGAGACGATGTCTTGGTGGCGGTTCCATGAGTAATTCATTTGTTATTAAGGGGCTACGCGGCGGTGTAGCTGGAGGAGAGATACTCACCGGTGTCGATCTCAAGATTCTCCCCGGCGAGGTCCATGCACTTATGGGGCCTAACGGCTCGGGTAAGTCGACCCTCTCTCACGTGCTCATGGGGCGTGAAGGTTATGAATCAACTGGAGGATCTGTAACGGTCAATGGCGTTGAGTTGCTTGGCCTTGAGACATGGCAGCGCGCAGCAGCAGGGTTATTCCTAGCGATGCAGTACCCCGTCGAGGTACCAGGGGTACGTGTTGAGGATCTGCTTGAGGCAGCGATGCGCGCCCGAGGATCTCAGGTTGATGGTCTCAATGACCGGCTTATCTCAGAGGCGCAGCGCCTAGCGGTGCGCGATGAGTTCCTCACCAGAGGGGTAAACGTTGAGTTCTCCGGTGGAGAGCAGAAACGCGCGGAGACTCTTCAACTGGCGATGCTCGCCCCTAGTTTCGCAGTCTTGGATGAGATCGACTCTGGCTTAGACGTTGATGCGCTTAGAGATGTAGCGCGAAGAGTTAAGGCTATGACTCAAGAGGACGGTCTCGGCGTTCTCGCTATTACTCACTACTCTCGGCTCCTCACTGAACTCAACCCAGATGTCGTGCATGTATTTATGGGCGGTCGCATCGTTACAAGTGGTGGACCAGAACTCGCTGATGAGTTAGAGGTTGAGGGCTACGACGGTCTAGCTGCGCGCTTAGGGATTGAGATCCCCGAGCCGGTCGAGTTCAACCGGGCAGATCCCTTCTCGCACCGAACTTTTTGATCCCGTAACTACTCCGGCTGTAAAGGAGCGGCGAAGGCTTACAGGGAAGATTTAGAGCGGTGGCGGTGGCGGCGGCTCTGTAGTGCTCGTGGTAGTTGAGGTGCTCGAAGACTCGGTCGGCGTGCTTGTAGAGGTTGACTCAACCGGCCCAAGAGTTGGAGCGCCGGTAGTAGTAGTCGGCTGACCAGCGACGCTCGGCACTCCACCAACAGTGCGCGTCCCTGGCAAGGCATTCTGCTTAGGGTTTATGACATTGGGGGCAGAGACCGTGGTCGCAGTCTTGCCAACTACATAGACGGCGTCGCCCTTCGCTACGAGCGTGCTCCAGTAATCAGCTACTCGCATTGGAACTCGGGTGCAGCCGTGAGATGCCGGTCGTACTGGCACATCTGGGTAGCCGTGGACTGCGATTCCACGGTTGAAGTAGAAGGGTTTATAGAGCTGCCCAAGCGGGGACCGATGCCATGCGTTTACGAAATAGGTATAAGTAAATCGACCCTCAGGAGTATCCGCGTTCTCGCAGACTCGAACCGTCTTGTAGAAGGGTATGTAGCAGTAGTTAGTTTTAGAGCCCGTTGAGATGGTGGTGATGAGGCGCACCTGGCGGTCTATGTAGAGAGTCATCACTTGCTTTGTAATGTCAATCTCTGTGCGGTTTGGCTCAGCATCAGGCTTCAGCGGTGCCGGGTATTGAAAGTTCATAAGCGCAAGTCGCTCCGGCTCGCCGAGACGACCACTAACGGGCACGCCCATCATCTTCTGGAGAGTATGTATCGCGTATGTGGTGTCGCTTGTAAAGGTTCCGCTCTGTGCCCCCGGATCGAAGTGAAGTGATGCGAGGCGCGCTTGGTATGCAGCAACCTCTGGGCCGGTAGACCCCTCCGATACCTCGCCCGCTGGTACTGCAGGGAGATCTACGGCTGCGGGCTGTGCAAATAATGGAGCCGTCGTGGTAGTCGTCGGCGCAATAGTGGTGGTTGTTGTCGTGGAGGAGCTAACAGAGTTGCCGGCAGTGGGGCGGGAGTCAGGTTGAGAGGTAAGAGCAAATGCGGTTGCGCCGATCGCGCCGAAGGCGATTGTTGCTGCGGCAACAATTAGGAGGCCACGTGAGCGGGGGCCTTTGGAGTTCCGAGCATGGCGACGCTCGCGCCTTGACGGAGGAGGTTCAAGCGATGGGCCGGGGATTAGATCGTCGATAAATCTGATTCTGCCACGCGTCGGAGCGTGAGTATTGACGCTCTAGCAAAAAATTCTGCGATAACTATTGGCAGAAGATTTATGGCCTCACTACTGCGACGCTTTGCGGAGCAGTAAATCCTTAGCCGACTAGTGGCTGAGACTCTTCTTCTAGGAGTTGAGCCAGCGGGTCTGGGAGGTTGAGGATTGAGAGACGCAGGTCAAGTAGGAAGTCCATGACTTCAGTACCTGAGACGAGGTCGCGTGTGCCGAATCTTGTTAAGCCGGCGTCGATGAGTTGCACCATCTCGGTGTTCACCATTTGCTCCTCTCGGTCTTGCTCTTATAAGGGGGTAGTGCTTCTTGGTCTCTAACGTACTCCGAGAACTATTCATTCCCGACTCGCATAATCTTATTACTTCGTGAGAGTCCTAGGTGCCTTTTTTACTGGTCGAAAGTCTCATTTGTTCTAGGCTTGTTCTGGGCTTGTTCTCGCTTTATGGGTATGGAGTTAAGCCGAGTCTGACTCATCGAGGATTTGAGTCAGAGTGTTCCATGCAAGGGTGGCGCATTTAATCCGGACAGGGAACTTAACGACCCCCTGGAGTGCCTCAAGGTCGCCTAGTCGAACCCCTGCGATTGCCTCTTCGGTGGCGGCGGTAGCGTCGCCGCCCTCGAGCTTGGATTCGTGGATAGACATCAACGCTTTGAAGGCCGTGATTAATTGTCGTGCCTCTGCGATGGATTTACCCTTTACTGCAGCGCCCATCATTGAGGTCGAGGCCTGACTAATGGAGCAGCCCTGCCCACCGGTCTTTATATCTGTGACATTCCCCTCGGCATCAACATTGAGGTACAGCACAACCTCGTCTCCGCATAGAGGATTGAACCCCTCGGCGCTTAGAGCGGGTGGCGTTGGTAACTCGCCGCGGTTACGCGGTGAGCGATAGTGATCAAGAATTATCTCGCGATAGAGGTCTTCGAGTCCGGGCACGTCTGCAATCCTACGTTCTCAACGGGCAAAGAATGTTTTTGCTTTATGGAGGGCCTCCACAAGGGCGTCTACGTCTTCAAATGTGTTGTAGATGGCGAATGAGGCCCGGCTGGTAGCGGGGACCCCGAGAACTCTCATCAGGGGCTTGGCGCAGTGGTGGCCAGCCCTAACGCATACCCCATCCTCGTCCAGTACCTGAGAGATGTCATGCGCATGGATCTCATCGAATAGAAATGAGACGGCACTCCCGCGCCCCTCCGCTGTCTGGGGGCCATAGATCGTGATCTCGTCTCCGAAGGCCGAGGAGAGTCTCTCGAGGGCATATGCGGTGAGTGCTCTCTCGTGCTCGGCGATGTTCTCCATACCCACAGCGCTTAGCCAATCAACCGCTGCGCCGAGGCCAATTGCCTCTGCAATTGCTGGCGTGCCTGCCTCAAACTTCCAGGGCACGTCATTCATGGTGAAGCCGTCTTTGCGAACATCGCGAATCATCTCGCCACCACCGAGGAAGGGGGGCATCTCCTCAAGAAGTTCGCGTCGCGCCCAGAGTGCACCGATACCCGTTGGGCCCATCATCTTGTGCCCTGAGAAGGCAACAAAATCGGCACCCCAAGCAACTACATCAACTGGGTCGTGAGGAATTGATTGGCAGGCGTCTACCAATACCTTTGCACCTGCGCTACGCGCTGCCGCAACGAGTTTCTCAATGTCATTTACGGTGCCAAGCACGTTCGACATCGATGTAACTGCGAGTAGTGATGCACCATCTAGGAGCGCATCGATATCGCTTAGGTCGAGTCGGTAGTCAGAAGTGATTGGAATCCAACGGATGACTATGCCGCGCTCAGCGCTGAGCATCTGCCAGGGAACAATATTTGCGTGGTGCTCCATCTCGGTTAGGACTACAACATCTCCGTCGCGAAGATTTTGATAGCCCCAAGTGCGCGCCACGAGATTGATTGACTCAGTTGCGTTCCGTGTGAATACGAGTTCGTGAGGATCTTGCGCGCCTATGAACTTTGCGGTGCGTGCGCGTGCTGACTCAAATGCAGATGTCGCTTCTTCGGCGAGGGTATAGACCCCACGATGCACATTTGCGTTCTGCGTTGTGTAGTAGTTATTCATCGCATCAAGAACCGACTGCGGTTTCTGCGAGGTAGCGGCGCTATCAACATAGACAAGACTTTTGCCGTTTATTTGGCGCTTAAGGAGAGGAAACTCTGAGCGAATTGCCGCTAGGTCTATTGACACTTCAGGCTGCTTCGTCTCGGAATGAGTCAAAGCCCTCGGCCTCAATACGCAATGCGATCTCAGGTCCGCCGGTGCTCACGATCTTCCCATCTAGAAGAACGTGCACGCGATCTGGGGTGAGGTGCTCGAGTATGCGCTGATAATGAGTGATGATGAGCACTCCAAGATCGGGGCGAGAGGCGCGAACCTCAATGATTCCATTGGCGACGTCGCGCAGTGCGTCGATGTCTAGACCTGAGTCGGTCTCATCGAGAATCGCAAGGTCTGGCTCCATGAGGGCCATCTGAAGAATCTCGTTACGCTTACGCTCGCCACCAGAGAAACCCTCATTTAAGTAACGCTGTGTAAAGCGTTGATCCATACCGAGTCGCTTGGTCCACTCAATTAGCGCCATGCGTACTTCAAGAACGGATAGGTCGTTGATTCCTTTTCGAACGGCCATCGACTGTCGCAGAAAGTTCAAGACGCTGACGCCTGGAATCTCCTCGGGGTGTTGGAAACCTAGGAAGAGGCCGCGTGCTGCGCGCTCATCTGTTGGGAGCTGGGTTATGTCCTCACCCTTGAACAAGATGCGCCCCTTGGTAATCGTGTACGCGGGGTTGGCGAGCAGGGCATTAGCGAGGGTGGACTTGCCGGAGCCATTAGGGCCCATGAGGGTATGGATCTCGCCGGCGCCGATAGAGAGGCTTACCCCGCGCAGAATCTCGGACCCATCGGCCTCGACATGGAGGTCCTCAATCAATAGGACCGGGGAGGATGCATTCTCGAGATGGGTATTCGGGAGAGGCGTATTCAGGGATTCTGTGGAGGAGGTCATGGGGTCCACAGTAATACCCCTATGCGCGTAGTGGAAATTATGGCTACCAACCGCGTTCGACCCAATCTCCAATGCTGGGGCGCTCGGCCCCCACTGTCGTATCTAGCCCATGCCCCGGGAGGACGATGGTCTCGGCCGGGAGCGTGAAGATTCGCCCCTCAATGGAGTCGATGATGGTCTCAAATGAGGCATCAGGGAACGATGTATTGCCCGGCCCTCCCGGGAAAAGGGTGTCCCCAGTGAATAGGAGCCGTGTGCCCTCAAGGATAAACGAGGTAGATCCAGGGGAATGACCAGGCGTGTGCATCGCTTTGAGGCGCAGAGCCCCTACTTGGCAGATATCTCCGTCATGAATAATGAAGTCGTAGCCGGAGAGCTCAGCGGCGTCCTCAGCAGCGACGCCTACATCGATCCCAGCATCCCTTACCGCCGTGACAGCCTGAATATGGTCCCAATGCCCGTGAGTTGTGAGCACTCGCCTGACACCGGTGGCCTTGCAGAGGGGCACTAGGAGATCGTGCTCGTTGGCTGCATCAATGAGGATCGCCTCGCCTGAGCCCTTATCTCGGATTATGAAGACATTGTTCTCAACGGGCCCCACTACAAAGCGGTCAACCCTAACGAGTGTGTCCTCATAGTGGGCAGGTCCTGTGGGTGCGTAGTCCTTAGGTTCTGGCATGCCCCAAAGGGTAATGGTGATCGGCGAGCGGCACCGGAAGCCAGGTCTCAGAGATCGCATTTCGGTGTGTCATTTCCTTATGTCATTTCCTTATGTCATTTCGCTGCTCTCGCCGCGTTGGAATGGCGATGGCTTAGTCCGGTAGCGTCGCCCCCGTGGACTTCCGTGACACCCCAGCTGAGGCAGCATTTCGTGATGAGATTCGGGCATGGCTCTCCGAGAATCTCGTCGGCGAGTTCGCAGCGCTCGGTGGGCGTGGAGGCCCGGCAGATGAAAGAGGTTGGGACACCCGCATGGAATGGGAGCGCACTCTAGGGCGCGACCGATGGGTTGGAATGTCGTGGCCAGGGGAGTACGGCGGGCGCAATCTCAATTTCTCCCAGCAGGTCATCTTCAACGAGGAGTACGCGAAGGCAAACGCTCCAGCGCGTATCTCATTCTTCGGTGAGGGATTATTTGCACCAACGTTGATTGCATACGGAACCCACGAGCAGAAGAGCCGGTTTCTCCCGAAGATTCAGAGCGTTGACGAACTCTGGTGCCAGGGGTACTCAGAGCCCGATGCTGGATCGGATCTCTCAAACGTTGCAACGCGCGCAGTTCGCGATGGCGATGAGTGGGTCATCAATGGGCAGAAGGTCTGGACGACGCTTGCTCATCGCGCGCAGTGGTGCTTCGTAGTTGCACGCACTGAGGCTGGATCGACCGGCCATAAAGGTCTCTCATATCTACTCGTGCCGATGGATCAGCCTGGTGTTGAGATTCGACCCCTTCGCCAGATGACGGGTTCGGCTGAGTTCAACGAGGTTTATTTCAGCGATGCCCGAACCTCCGCAGACCTGGTACTCGGTGAGGTGGGGGATGGTTGGGCCGTGGCAATGGCGACCCTTGGATTTGAACGTGGTACTGCGTTTATGAGCCAGCAACTCGCCTTTCAGCGAGAGTTGCGCGAAATTATCGAGGTGGCTCAGAGCAACGGCCGTAGCA
Source organism: Bifidobacterium breve (assembly GCA_945907055.1). GTDB lineage: Bacteria > Actinomycetota > Acidimicrobiia > IMCC26256 > IMCC26256 > IMCC26256. The sequence continues at coordinate 7,465 of CAMDSG010000033.1, forward strand.
AGGAAGCGACTACTCGTCAGGAACTTGCAGACTCCTATATTGGGGTTCAGATCATGAAGTACAACGGAATGCGTATGCTTACTGATCTTGTCGCTCGAGGAGTTATCGGCCCCTCAAGCAGTATCGGCAAACTTTTCTGGAGCAACTGGCATCGCACACTTGGCGAGCGTGCAATGGATGTCCTAGGAACAGATGCACTCCTCGTCGCCAGCGAGGGAAATGGCGAGTACGAACTAGAAGATTTCCACCAAATATTCATGTCGAGTCGTGCAGAGACAATCTACGCAGGCGCGAGTGAGATCCAAAGAAATATCATCGGCGAGCGGGTGCTTGGGCTCCCGCGCGAACCCCGCTAAGAGAGGAAATACCAAATGAACTTTGCATTCTCAGAGGAGCAGGACCAACTCCGCGACGTAGTACGTCGATTCGTGGAGGAGAAGAGCTCAGAGGAAGAGGTACGTCGCCTCATGGACACTGAGGTTGGATACGACCCCAATGTCTGGGCGCAGATGGCCAATGAGCTTGGGCTTCAGAGTCTTCACATCCCAGAGGAGTTTGGTGGACAGGGCTTCTCATTCGTAGAGCTCGCCATTGTCTTTGAGGAGCAGGGGCGACGCCTTCTCTGCTCTCCTTACTTCGCAACTGTTGCACTCGCTACAAACGCGATCCTAAACGCCGGTACTTCCGACGAGAAGGCAGCCCTTCTACCTGGTATCGCTTCTGGTGAGACCATCGCCACGCTTGCATTTACAGAGCCGAATGGTCGTTGGGATGCTGACGGGATCACGATGATCGCACGCGAAGATGGCGGCGGTTGGGTCCTTGATGGAACGAAGATGTTCGTCATCGACGGAAACAACGCGAACCTCATCGTTGTCGCCGCTCGTGCAGCCGGTACCAGTGGTGAGGCCGGAATCTCGTTCTTTACTGTTACAGGCGATGCTCAAGGCCTCACTCGTACCGCTCTTGCCACCATGGACCAGACGCGCAAGCAGTCCAAGCTTGAGTTTGCTGGCGTAAAAGCCACTCCACTCGGTGCTGCCGGCCAGGGATGGTCTGCGCTCTCGAAGACACTCGACCAGGCCGCGGTCTGCCTTAGCAACGAGATGGCTGGTGGCGCTCAGTTCGTCCTTGACATGTCGGTTGAGTACGCGAAGGTACGGGTGCAGTTCGGACGCCCGATTGGGTCGTTCCAGGCGATCAAGCACAAATGTGCGGACATGCTCCTCGAGGTCGAGTCGGCCAAGAGCGCTGCGTATTACTCAGCGTGGGCAGCCGGCGAGGACAACGAAGAGTTGCCCGTAGTCGCCAGCCTCTCGAAGGCTTACTGCTCAGACGCGTACTTCCATGCAACCGCTGAGAACATCCAGATTCACGGTGGAATCGGCTTCACATGGGAGCACCCTGCGCACCTTTACTTCAAGCGTGCGAAGAGCAGCGAGATTCTCCTCGGTGACGCGACTTACCACCGCGAGCTCTTAGCACAGCGAATCGGAATCTGAGTCGGGGCGTCGAGGTCTGCACCTAGCGAACCTCGACGCTCGCAGCCGATATGGCACTCCTCATAGCCGTTCTGATCCTCGGTGTAATTCTTTTAATCGCTGCGGTCTTAATTTTTCGCGAGGCCCAGCGAATGCAAGAGTTACCTCCCCTCGCAGTCATCGACCCCGATGATGCGTACGAGTATGTAGTTGCGAACCTCGACTCGATCGTCGCTGCGACGCTCACCTATGACGATGTGCGCGTCATTCTTGATGCCGCTCTCGAGTACCTCGTCTCCGTTGGTGTGGCTCGTGCTACTCCATTGGGGGAGAGCTCCGATCCGCTCGTTGTAGATGCTCTTGACTTCGTGCTTGCTAAGACCTCAATCCCTGCGCCTAGCTCAACTCGGAGCGAAGACAGAAGCGATGAAGGCAGCGAGAGCGGAGAAGAGGCTTTAGGGGCGGAGTTAGTAGAGGCCTTTCTCAGCGAGCAGGTTGAGGCAGTCTTAGACCTCCTAACCGCGTATATGAGCAGGGTCGGTGCTGTCGGGCGACCCGCGGACGATGGCGAAACAACGACCGGTGCCTAAGTCGAGACCAGTGCCTAAGGTCAGGGCGAGTCGCTCCTTCCGGTGCTTCTCTCGCTAGGGTTCTATGCCATGAGCCGACCAATACGTTTTGAAGAGAATCAGTTTGTTGGGGACAAGCGCTCCCAGATTGTTTATGACCTTGATCTCCCTGGCCTCGATAAGTCGATCATTGACGAACTCATGGAGTCGGAGCGGTTTATTTCTTTCGGCCCGGATACCCTCAACGAAGCGCGCAACCGTGGGTACAAGCCGCATAAAAGTATTCGCGAATCCCAAGACCCAGAGAACGCCTAAGTTCTTATAGGCACCACGAAGCGCTGTTGGTAGTGGTGCTAAGCGAGACCAAACCAAGTGTGCTTAAGGGGCCGAGTTAGTGGACGACCATATAGAGGTCACGAATGGCGATAGCGCTGCAGAGACAATTCGTCTTGCCGCTCATTGGGCTCACCCTGCCGGAGCGCGACGAGTCCCAGGAATCGTCTTGTCACACGGATTTCCACAACCACCACGCGGTCGTATCGCCTCGGGATTGACATTCCCTGGTCTCGCGGATCGCATTGCAAAGGAAGTGGGCTGCCACGTATTGACCTTCAATTTTCGTGGAACTGGAGGCTCGGATGGAGATTTTTCTATCTCTGGCTGGATGGCCGACTTGCGCGCTGCAATAGATCAAGTCGCAGCGCTCCCAGATGTGAGTGAGATATGGCTAATCGGTGCAGGGTTTGGGGGGTCCATCTCGATCTGCTGCGCCGCAGAGGATTCGCGAGTGCGTGGAGTCGCGACTCTTGCGGCGCACTCAAATTTGAACGACTGGCTACGCGATCCAGCACGCTTCCTTACTCACGCACGCCGTATGGGCGTTCTCCGCAGCGCAGATGCTCCGAGTGACACGGCGAGCTGGACGAGAGAGATAAAAGAGTTCGCCCCCTTGGCAGCGGCCTCAAAACTTGGAGACCGACCATTATTGATCCTTCATGGATCTGATGACACCGTCGTGGCACCTACCGATGCTATTGAGCTCTCTGAGGCGCATGGCTCGGCTGATCTTCGGTTTGTCTTTCATGCTGGGCACAGACTTCGCCATGATCCGCGCGCAGTGGCAACACTGCTCGGTTGGCTTGACCGTCAAGGAGGTCCACTCTTAGAAGCGGCTCCGATCGAACCCTCGGAACTAGTTACAGAGCAGCAGACCTTTTTGTAGCGAGGACATCGCTAAGAGTCTCTGAGAGCGTGAACTCGGGCTCCCATCCCGTGTGCTCTCGAAGCAACTGAGAGTCACCAATAAGCGGTGGAGGTTCGATTGCGCGTACGAGTGCCGGGTCGGTGACGAAAGTTATGTCGCTCGTCGATGCTGAGGCGAGCATGTCTGCAATGGACCCCACTGAGGTGCTTAACCCTGAGCAGACGTTGTAGGCGCGCCCACTCTCTCCTTTTAGCCCGAGCAGTCGGTAAGCGCGCACCACATCGCGCACGTCGGAGAGATCGCGCATTGGGTCTCGCGAGCCCATGACGACCTCAGTGCCTCCATCGCGTTCGGCCTGCGCTATCCGAGCGGCAAGAGCTGGTACTAAGAATCGCTCAGTCTGGCCAGGCCCGGTGTGGGGGAATGGACGCACGCATACAACCTCAAGGTCGGTTGCTCGCTCCATCTGCAGCGCCAGTATCTCTGCTGCAGCCTTAGCTGCGCCGTAAGGGGTGACCGGTCTAAGCGGGGTGGATTCATCTGCGAGTTGGGTCGATGCATCGACAGTTCCGTACTCCTCCGAGGAGCCAATTACAACAACTCTGCGCACCCCAAGTGACGCGCATGCAGCGAGCACGTTGAGGGTGCCCTCAGCGTTGACGCGGAACTGCACCTCTGGCGCCGACCAAGATTCCCCGACATGGCTAAGTGCGGCTAAGTGGTAGACGATTTCAGGTGACGCTCTCATGAAGTGCTCGCGCACCATTGCAGCGTCAGTGATATCGAATTCCTCTGGGCCCGCTCTATCAAGACCGATTACTTCATCACCTGATGACTCAAGGTGAGATGTCAGGTAAGGGCCTACAAAGCCGAGTGATCCAGTTACTAATACCTTCATATCTATTTCCCCGCCTATTTTCCTACTCGCTTAGAGGCCTGATCCATTGCGTCACGGTAGGCCAGGATGTGGTTGGTAGTCGCCCGATCCCAAGTAAATGTCGATGCGCGTGCAGGGCCTGCTATGCGAAGGCGTTCTGACTCTGTTCTGTCATCTAATAGCCCTGCAATTGCGGCTGCTAATTCGTTTGGTACCGCTGGTGGAGTTAAGCGCGCAGCCTCCCCGCATACCTCTGCCATAGCGGATCCAGTAGTGGTGACAACTGGAGCTCCAGAGGCGAGTGCCTCGAGGGCGGGTAATCCAAATCCCTCCTCCAACGATGGGTAGGCAACCACCGATGCTCTGCGTAGAAAAGGCGCAAGTACCTCGGCAGGGAGATAACCGGGCCTAAGAATCCTTGTTGTGTATCCGCTGCGGGCTACAGAATCACGCACTTCCTTCGCCCCCCATCCATCCGAACCAGCAATGACCAAACGTAGTTCCGGATAATCATCTGCAATCTCTGTGAATGCCTCTACTAGCGAAGGTATGTCCTTGCGCGGCTCAAGGGTTCCGACAAATGCTAGGTAAGGCGGACGAATCCCGTTATGCCCGAGGAGATTGAGATCGGCCTCGATCTCCTCGGGCCGGTTAAGTGGTCGAAACCGAGCGTGGTCGACGCCATGCGAAGCGACATGGATCGGAGTACTTGGATCGAGTACTGCAGTTAGCCGGTCCTTCGTGTGATGACTCACGCAGATAAGTGCAGATGCATTTCTTATCGATCTGCGGATCATGCGTCGAAAAAATAAGACTTTCGACTTCTCGTGCCACTCGGGGTGATCAAAGAATGTCAGATCATGAATCGTTACTACCGATGGAATATGAAGGCGTGCCGGCATCGTGTAATGCGGCCCATGCCACAGATCTGCGTTCATACGCTTCGCGAGCTTTGGAGCTTTAGTCTGCTCCCAAAGAATACGTTGAGGCCTGCTTGTGGGTACCTCTGCGGCGACTGTGGAGTTCGGGGCAATAGCGCTCCAACGCTGCTCATCGTCGCTGCGCGCAGCTAACACGAGATCGACCTCGGGGTGTTCATCTAGGGATCTCGCTATTTGAATCGTGTAGACGCCCGCGCCGACAGGCCTGCTAGGAACCGCCGATACATCGAGTAGAACTCTCACAATCTTGAGTCTACGGGAGCAGGCCGCGTTGGCGATCCGAGTGCATCTCTACGGCATGTTGATAAGCCTTGAAGTGCCCTAAGGCCGATGCCTCCCAAGAGAACATCGCCGCTCGCTTTGGTCCCCGTGCCCGGAGATCGTCGCTAAACGTGTTATCGGTCAGGACATCAAGTATTGCTTTACTCCAAGCCGCTGGGTAATCCGGTGGCACAAGAATTCCGGCATCCCCTACAACCTCGGGAAGGCTCGTTGCATCGGAGGCGATGAGTGGAGACCCATGAGCGAGCGCCTCGAGCGCTGGGAGGCCGAAGCCCTCTGATCTAGATGCAACGGTGGTAACCGATGCGGTGCTGTAAAGGGCCTCAAGGAGTGAGTCGTCGACGAGCCCAAGCGGTCTCACTCCTGATGCATTGAGTCCTGCGACGTCGCCCCAACCCACCGGGCCGGCCAGAACCAGGGT
>CAMDSG010000034.1 GCA_945907055.1 Bifidobacterium breve
GGGTCAAGTGCCGGGAGGTCGCGAGCTAATAGCGCATCTGCGTAGGGAGCGACTCGAGAGGCTGAGGGACGACTGGGCATAGAGATGGCAGGTTACTAGCGAAAACGAACCACTTTGACAGCAAATCCAACATCGCAGCGATCTCCAATGTGGGCTCTCAACCAATGCGCTCAGGCCCGAACTTTACGGCCGTATTTATGGGCCTATTTATGGGCCTATTCATGGGCCTATTCATGGGCCTATTCATGGGCCTATTCATGGATGTATTTATGGCCTCGCACATGCCCGACTGGCGCGAAGCCTTAGAATCCGTTGCTGCTGCCCATCATCTAAGCGATTGGCCCGTTTATTACTTGAGGGGAGGATAGATGAGAGCCGATCAAGACGCTGCTGGGTCTCTATCTCCCTCTAGCTACCGAATGGGTGGCGCACGCGCTTGGTGCATGCAGCACCCCGTGCTCTCGTGGTCTGTGTTGTTCTCCGCAGTGTTCCTTGTGGCGGGAGTATTCATATGGCGTCATGCTTGGTATCCAGTTCTTGATTTAGCAATGACTGAATTTCGAGTCAGAGACGTTGGGACTTCGCAGACTCCGCTGGTTGGTCTCCCAGGGCGCATAGGTAATTTCCCGGACCAGGGGAGTCATCCGGGGCCGCTCTCATTCTTCGCATTGGCGATCGTCTATAAGTTGAGCGGATCAAGTGCACATGGTCTCGAGTACGCAACTATTCTCCTCTCGCTCGCCGCAGTAATAACTGCACTTTGGTTGGCGAGGCGACGCGGTGGCCCTGCGATGGCATCAGCAGTTGCTGCGGCCCTCGCTGTTGTGCTGTGGCGGTATGGCCCGCTACTTGTAACACAGCCTTGGAACCCTTATCTGCCGTTGCTCCCGTGGTTCGTAGTCTTATTAGCAGCATGGTCGGTTTTAGATCGTGACCCAGTCGGCTGGCTTCCGTTCGCATTCTTTGGGGCACTATGCGCGCAGACACACATTCCATATGTTGGGTTGGTCGGCGGAGTCGGTCTTCTTATGGTCTCTGTAACAGTCGTTCGAACCCTGCGCGAATCTGGATCCCACTTGAAGGAGCTGCGATGGCTTGGCGGCGCAGCTCTGCTTTTTGTGGTGCTTTGGATCCCGCCGTTAGTCGACCAGATCTCGGGTCAACAAAATATCTCAATGATCATCAACTACTTCCGTACTCCTCCTGAGGCGGCCGTAGGTTTTGGCAATGGATTAAAAGTTTTGCTTGGTCACTTCGACCTGATTCACTGGGTTCAGCAGGGGAGTTACTCAAATCTTGTTACCGCCGGAACAGATGCGTCGAAGGGCTCGGCGTTAATTGGCTTGATTGTGCTCGCCGGTTGGATGACATCTGCAATCTTTGCGATCCGTAGGCGACTTAATCGCGTGATCCCGCTCCACGCCGTGGTTGGCTCTGCGATTCTTCTTGGGGCTATTTCTCTGAGTCGTGTATTTGGTGCTCTTTGGTATTACCTAAGTCTTTGGATGGTCAGCATTGTTGTTCTTTCAGTATTTGCTGCCGTCTGGAGTCTCTATGCCGTTCTGGTCCAAGCCGGTGTTGGTGGAGATGGCTTAGTTAGATGGCGCAGTAGAGGGGTCTTGATAGTTGGGTTTGCCTCGCTCTCAGTTTTCACTGTTGCCTGTGTAGGCATTGATCCTCCAGAGGCAACTCTCTCTAGCCCCCTAGGGGTAATCGTCAATCGCCTAGATAGATCGCTCCGCACTGGCGTAGCGGGGGCGACAAGATCAGACCGTTTTGTAGTTACTTGGAACGATGCTCATTACATAGGGTCACAGGGTTATGGCCTAGTCAATGAACTTGAGCGCCGAGGGTGGGACGTAGGGGTGCCGGATACGTGGCGTATCCCTGTAACTCGCCAACGCGTGATTGGCGACAAGGCTGCAACGAAAGAATTACGCTTTGCCAGCGGGGGCTACCTGAGAGATTTACTTACCTCAGATCAGCCGGGAGTGACGCTGCTTGTGAAGTACGACTCGAGGTCAAGAGCGGAGCAGGCGACCTACAAAAGCGACCGCCGGAACCTAATTTCTTCGCTGCAAAGTCGCGGAGAAGACGAGGTTGCTAAGCAGGTTGATTCGAGTCTCTTCACTGCATCGCTTGCGCCTTCGCTTACACAGCGCGAAAAGAATTTGGTAGCGGGGATGCTGCGTCTGGGGCAATCATCGGGCGTCTTAATGGTGCCAATAGGATTCAAGAGATGAATGGAATCAATCAGAGCGTTGAAGAATCTAGGCTTGTTAACGAAAATTCTGGAACAAGGCCTGAGAGATTTCTGACTTGGGTGCGCTCTTATCGATTTGAGATCGCTCTTGGATTGATCGCTCTAGTCCCAATAGTTGTTGCAGTTGTCCGAGCTGTGCTCTCGGGCTACACGCCTATTGGAGACGATGGTTTGCTGCTCCTTCGGAGTCGGGATGTGTTTACTTCTAATCATCCTTGGCTAGGAACGTGGTCATCGTCTTCGCTATCGCTTGGGGTAGCAGTAAATAATCCGGGCCCTCTGTTATTTGATCTGATGTCCGTTCCAGTCCGAGTTTTCGGATCAGGTAACGGCATGGCAATTGGTGTGGGCTTGCTTAATGCTTCTTGCATCATCGCTGCTGCAATTATGGCCCATCGGGTCGGCGGAAGAGTTGCTTATTTGCTCCTGTTGCTCGTGACAGCGATTCTCGCATCCTCAATGGGAAGCGAGTTGATTTTTGATGTTTGGCAACCGCACTCTTTAGTGTTCCCATTTTTTCTCCTGATAATCCTTGCATGGGCAATCGCAGAAGGTCATGTTTTTGCACTTCCATGGGCAGTTGCAGTGGCGTCTCTATTGATTCAGACCCACCTCTCCTATGTTTACATTGCACCTGCGACGATTGCATTCGGCCTGATTCTCTATATGGCTACTTCTCATTTCGCATGGCGAAGATTAAAAAGTCCTTTGGTAATAGGTGTCGTAGTTGCAGGGCTGTTATGGGCGCAGTCGCTGTGGCAGCAGGTACATGGCCCAGGCGATAGCAATTTGGATCGGCTCGTTGATGCTGCCTCCGGAAAATATGGATCAACTGAAGCGATCGGGTTAACTTTGGCAACGCGCCTTGTTGGATCAGTAGTAGCGCTCCCGCCTTGGTTTCTTCGGCCGTCATTTGCAAATACGATTCCAGCGGTCCGCCTATTTGACGAGAATGGAGCACGGCTCCCAATCTCTGGTCTGCCAAGTGCTGCGCTTTCAACCATAGTTTTGGCCTTCGTAATCGGATTACTGCTACTCGCCGCCATCAAGAGTAAAGGATTCGGTAAAAAGACGCAGCGCTCTGCCGTTATCCTTGCCCTTGCTTTAATTATTACAGCGATTTGCGCACTGGCCGTCATGCCCGTCGGAGCGATAGGGCTAGCGGCCCACCAAATGCGTTGGCTGTGGCCGATAGCAGCCTTCGCTGCGTTTTCGCTCGCAATGTGCGCAGTTGTGATGATCGCTCACGATAGGTATACGCCATTAGCAATTTCGGTGATGATCTGCATGGTAAGCCTGCTCAATATTCCTACGTATGTAGTACTCGCAGGGCAGACCGCAGATCGCGAAGCCACTTCAAGCGTCAAAAAGATGATCAGTCAGCTAGATGTGTTGAAGGGCAAAGGAACCCTACTTTTTGATCTTGAGCCTCTGCAGTTTGCAGAGCCCTACAGCGGACCCCTAATCGCAGGACTGGCTGAGAAGAACATTCCCTTTGTTGCAATTGATGAGGGGTTCGTGCACCAAATAGGAGAGGGCCGTCGCTATCGCTGTTATCTATCGCCTGGGAGCCCTGCGGGCTGCGGCGTGAAGTATTGGTTCACAGTTGTGAACGGGGACGCGGCATACAACCCGCCTTCTGTATGGTCGAGAGCGATCTTTGTTCCGGGCCTAACCCCTTTAGAAGTTAAGCGTTTCAAAGCACTAGGTGAACAACTGCGCCTCGCTGGAGTTCCATTCAGCAAGTTTGGTGCCCCAGAATTCGTTCCTGACCGTTATAAGAAAGATGCATTGCAATTTCAGAAATGGCAGCGCGCCTATGACCGCAATTCGGTAGCAGTATTATTGCGGCTAGCGCCTTAAATCGCGACGGATTAGCGCAAGGTCAATCAAGGTTCGGAGCCCTGAATTAAGTGTGATTTTGCTCCCGCCAACGTCTTGCCAAGCATTCAGGGGAACCTCGCGCATTTGAGTCTCTTCGATTCCAGATTTGAGAAGTCTTCCGATTATCTCAACATCGAATCCCCAGCGACTGCGAAATCTGCGCCCTAGTGTCGATCTGAGCGCATCGCACTCGCGAAACCACTTTGCTCCACACTGTGTGTCGCATACGCCAATGCCCAAGATTGATCCACTTATTGTCGCAAAAATTCTGCCTACGTAGTGCCTCATCGCTGAGCGACGGATGGCATGCCCAAGGAGGAGAACTCGAGAGCCGATGACCACAAAATTATCAGGGTGCTTATAAGTAATGGCGAGTAGTCGAACGACCTCTTCTGGGGAGTAGCGAAGTCTGCATCGCAGTACCCGACTATCTGCGCGCCGTTCCCTAATGCCACGTTGAGGCCGTGACGAACTGCCTCTGCTTTGCCGCCATTTTTTTTAATTCTTAAAACTGATGCTGCAGATACGTTAGTTGTTAGTTTTTCGAGCATATTTGCCGTGTCGTCGGTCGAGCCATCGTCGACAAAAAGTACCTCTGTCTTTAAGTCAAGAGCAGAGAGCCCATCAAAAAGGCTTTTCAGAGCGCCGTGATTGATACGCCTGCTTTCGTTAAAGCAAGGAATGACAAGTATTGATTTCATTGAGTTACCAATGGTCTGCAGACTGCCCAGACTGAGAGACCTGGAATGTTTAGATGATGCTGTGCTGCCCAACGCCCAAGCCATGCATCAAACTGCAGCGCTCCTGTAACTGACCTGGTTACAGGCTTTCCATGGCTCCACGCTCCGATTCCCTGCTCCGAATCGCGACGGCCCATGTGCTCTAGAGCAACCTGCACGAAGCGTGGTGCAAGAAGAGAAGAGAAGAGAGGCCCCGACTCTAGAACCTTAAAATTTTTGCCAAGGATGGAGAGAAGGTCAATCCTTCAGTAGCGACGTTCGTGGCCGAGAGCCGTGGCATGGTCTGAGAAGAGTCTTGGATGAGCAGGGACGCTGATCACCAGTCTCCCGTTTTTTCCAACCAGGGGTACCAACTCGTCGCGCAGGAATCCTGCGTCGTCAGGAATATGTTCAAGAACATCTAAAAGGGTCACGAGCCCTTCTGATTCATTCGGGCGAGAAATACTGCGAATTACTCGCTCAGGGAGGTCAGCTTCTAGGTCGTCGGGTGAGTAGTTGATATCCCAACACGTAACAGTTGCGCTGCTAGGGAGCAACGGCAGAAGTTCTTGAGCGAACCAGCCATCGCCGGCTCCTACATCTACGAGGCTTGTGAGTGTTGAGAGCTCGACATGGGACTGAATCAACTCTGCAAAAAATTTGGCTCGCACTATTTGCCACGGGTGGCGTTGATTCCCGTCACCGCGTTCTCTGAGGTCCACTCGCTAACCCTAGCGAGCGGAGCGAAGCGCGACTTTCAAGGCATGCTGATCGCTAAACACTCGCAAGATAGAGAAAAAGCAGAGAGATATGCCGACTTAAGGCGAGCGCTTGTATACGGATCGGTCTCGGTTTTCCTAACTCCAGCGCCTTAGGTATCGCCTGATCTTTGCAAGTTCTATGAACGTCAAGAGCCCTGAAGTAATAGTTACCTTGCTCCCCTCGACGTCTGCCCAGGTATCTAGGGGCACCTCTCGAAACTCTTCAATGGTGACGCCTGAACGAAGAAGCCGGCCAAAGATCTCGACATCGAAACCCCACCTGCTTACAAACGGCTCATGGAGAGTCTTGCGCAATGCATCTGAAACGTGGAACCACTTGGCTCCACACTGTGTGTCGTAGATGCCAATTCCAAGAATCGCTCCACTCAACGTAGCGAAGAGGCGACCAACATAATGTCGAGAGTGCGAGCGCTTGATCGCGTACCCAGCAAGCGCAACTCTCGATCCAATTATTGCTTCGTATTCGGGATGGTCCTTTGCATAGGAGATGAGGCGGAGAATCTCCTCCGGTGGCGTAGCAAAGTCAGCGTCGCAGTACCCAACTATCTCAGCACCATCAGCGATCGAGCGGTTTAGGCCTTCGCGAACTGCCTCTGCCTTTCCTACGTTCTTGGGTAGATGTAGGAAGGAGATCTGAGAGTTGGAGTTCGAGAGCCCCTGGAGCATCGCGGCTGTCTGATCAGTAGATCCGTCGTCAACAAATAGAACTGTTGTCTCGGGCTCGACGCTCATGAGCCCCTGCATTAGGCGATTAACCAAGAGTAGGTCTAGGCGGTCATGCTCGTTGTAGCAGGGAATCACTACTGCAAGTTTCATGCTGCTCCAAGTGGTCTGCAGACTGCCCACACCGATAGTCCTGGAATCTTGATGTGGTGCCGAGCTGACCATCTACCGAGTCGGGCGTCGAGGGCCAGAGCCCCCCTAACGGAGTTTGTTACGAACTTGCCGTGATCCCATCCCCCGATACCCTGTTCTCCGGAGTCTCGGCCGAGTCTCTCTAGTGATACCTGTATGGCGCGAGGAGCGAGGAGGGAAGTGAATAGCGGACCAGACTCGATCACATTGAAATTCTCGGAGACTCGAGCGAGTAACTCGTTGCGCTTATAACGTCGCTCATGACCTAATGCCGTGTCGTGATCCGAGAAGAGTTGAGGGTGCGCGGGCACGCTGATAATCAATGTCCCGTTATCTCCAACAAGTGGAACAAGTTCGTCACGTAGGAATCCCCGATCATCAGGGATGTGCTCAAGAACATCAAGCAATGTCACTAGCCGACCGTGCTCTGATCCATCGATAGGAGAGGCGCTCGTATCGAGAGGTCTAGTAGTTGTGCGGACTACCCGCTCCGGAAGCGCCGCTGCGAGGTCCTCGGATGAGTAATTGATGTCCCAGCACGTAACGGTTGCTGAGAGTGGAAGCATTGGCAGAAGTTCTTGAGCGAACCATCCATCACCAGCCCCTACATCCACTAGGTCCGAGAGTCTTGATAGATCAACATGGGATTGAATCAAATCTCTGAAGAACTGAGCGCGCACAAGTTCCCACGGGTGTCGTGCTTCTCCGGCTCCACGTTCGCTGAGATCCATGCGCAGACTTTAGCGACGATTCTTAACTCAGAAGACCGTATGCAAGCCCGGTGACGGCTAGCGAAACTGCAATCCAAATTAGGAAGACTCGTCGTGGAGATGCCGGGAACCTATTCATAAATGGCCGCTCCACCCCGAAGTGGAGAAGCGCCGCCAAGCCGAGTGCAACAACGAGTCGTAATGCCGCCAGCGGTGCGCCGTCGAGCCCCCCCACATTCTCTGGGACGATCGCGACACGTACTGGCCAGTGGACCAAGTAGATGGCATAAGACATTGTTCCAAGGAAAGCCAAGGGCCTCCAGCCGAGGAAGCGAGATAGCGAGCCCCCTGCGAGCAAGCCGACCAATACGCCAACAGAGACGACAGAGACAAGAGCGAAGCCACCGTGGAATAACCACCACTGGGTCTTATCGGCCAATACAAACAGTGTGAGGAGAGTTACAAATGCTCCCCATCCCAAGAGGTCGGCTGCTCGGCCAATCGGTTGGCGCTTCGCAAGAAAGAGCACACACGCGAGGATCACGCCTGCAGCAATCTCTGGAGCGCGAACGTGCGTGCCCCACTCGGCCATTGTTGTAGATAGATTCCCAAAGAGCGCAGTAGCTGCCCCGCCTACCCATGCGCATGCGGTAATAGCGAGCATTGCGTATGCGGGTCGCCTGAGATGACGAACGCCTAAATAGATCACACCGATAATTGCGTAGAATTGCTCCTCTACTGCGAGAGACCAATAAGGCGAGAGCGGGTGAACAATGCGCAGCCCGGCAGTGGGGGCGATGCTTATTTGGTGCCAGTTCATATAGGACCAAACAGCAGCGATCGGATCGCTTGCTCGAAGAGCATTGCTCCAACCCCATGGTTCCCATGATGCGAGAAGTAGGACGACCAATGTTGTGACGATGGCGGCTGGTGCGAGTCTGCGGATACGCCTTGCCCAGAACGCGCCGAGATCAGCGGTGCCGGTTCGATCGCTCTCGAGTAATAGCAGAGTCGTAATGAGGTACCCGCTAAGGGTGAAGAAGACTGAGACCCCTAGAAGCCCGCCGGTCCAAGTCTCTGGGGCAAAGTGGTAAGCCACGACGGCGAAGACACAGACTGCGCGCAGTCCATCGAGCGCAGGGCTATATGGCAAGAAACGATGCCTCCCGGCAAGTAATTCGGTCTGCCTTGCCTCGCTAGAGACTGGACCCTCCGCGCTAACGGATGGGTTGTTAGTTGAAGGGGTTGTCTCCACGGGGCAGACGTTAGGGCGCGGGCACCCCCAAGCGGTCGCATCCCTAGGGGATCGGGATCGCCTATCGTCAGCACTTCACTCATGATCGGAGAACAAGGTTGAGCACCCCATACGAGCTAGCACGTAATCGAGTCGCTACCGGTGGTGACTCGATGTCTGAGGCCAGAGCCTTAGTCGAGTCGATGACTCTCGATGAGCGTCTTGGTTTGTTAGATGGTGGATCGCCGTTCTGGGCAGGCATTACCGACATCGGAAACCTTGGCCACCACAAGAGACCCTTCCCGGCGATGGTGCTAGAGCGCCTCGGTATCCCTGGTTTCTATTTCAGTGACGGTCCGCGAGGAGCTGTAATCGGCGGGGCCACTGCGTATCCGGTGAGCATGGCGCGAGGAGCATCCTTTGATCTTGATCTCGAGGAGCGCATAGGAGCCGCCATCGGCAGGGAGATGCGCGCGACAGGAGCGGACCTCGGCGGATCGGTCTGCGTAAATCTGCTTCGCCACCCGGCATGGGGCCGCGCTCAGGAGACCTATGGCGAGGACCCGCACCACGTAGGGGAGATGGGTGCGGCTCTCACGCGCGGGCTCCAGACGCGAGTTATGGCAAACGTCAAGCATTTTGCGATGAACTCGATAGAGAACTCGCGCTTCAAAGTGGATATCACCTGCGATGAGCGCACCCTTCATGAGGTCTACCTTCCCCATTTTCTTAGGATCATTGACGAGGGTATTGCTTCAGTGATGACTGCGTATAACTCCGTCAACGGTGAATGGTGTGGCGAGAACCATGCGCTAATAACCGAGATTCTCCGTGGCGAGTGGGGTTTTGAAGGCTTCGTCGTCTCGGACTGGATTTTTGGATTACGTGATGGAGTCAAGTCTGTAAAAGCTGGTCTCGATGTAGAGATGCCATACAGAATGATTCGGCATGCTCCCGTAGTTGCTGCTGTGGCGGATGGGAGTCTTGGGCTTGAGTCTGTAGATGCCGCCGTAGCGCGAACCCTCTCAACAATGCTGCGCTTTGGGGTGGGGGCAATGCCGGTTGAACCGATTGAGGTACTTGCATGCGATGAGCATCGCGGTCTCTCACTTGAGTCAGCCCGAAAGTCGGCTGTTCTGCTGCGCAATGAATCAGTTGATGGTGCTCCTCTCCTGCCACTGGACCCGGGAACGCTCGCTCGCCTCTGCGTATTGGGGCGATTCGCTGATGTGCGCAACCTCGGCGATGGGGGCTCTAGCGATGTGATGTCGCCAACCGTCGTCACTCCGTTCGCTGGTCTCTCCGCAGCGCTTGGGCATGTAGATGTGCGCACTGCTCCTGCGGACGATCTAGCGGCCGCTTTGGCGCTCGCCGCAAAATCTGATGTTGCAGTCGTCATTGTTGGGTACGACAGACTCGACGAGGGAGAGTTCATCGGAGGTCCAAACGACAACGCCAATCTTGGTCACCTCATTCCGAAGCACGATGATCCAGAGCTGCTCGCGAAGTTTGCGGAGTTCGTTGCAGAGCACGAATGGGAGATCCCCGAGGCGTTAGTAAAGAAGCCAGGGGCCGTGATGTTCTCAGTCGGAGGCGATCGGGTCTCGCTTCGACTCCCAGACGCAGATGTTGCACTACTTAGGTCTGTTCTCGCTGTTAACCCGCGCACGATTGCCGTAATCATCTCTGGTAGCGCGGTGCTTACTAGTGAGTGGGACCAAGAGGTTCCGGCGATTCTTCAGCAGTGGTACTCGGGTATGGAGGGAGGCCATGCGCTAGCCGACATTCTCCTTGGCGCTGCCAACCCGAGTGGCCGGCTTCCATTCGCTGTACCCGCAGCAGAGTCCGATCTCCCTCTCTTTGATATTGAGGCGACCTCAGTTACATACGATGGCCTCCATGGTCAATGGTTGCTCGATCGCCGTGAAGTTAGAGCGGCGTACCCCTTTGGATTTGGGCTTTCTTATACGCACTTTGATCATGTTGGAGTAGCGGCGGAGGTTCGCGGTGAGGTGGTTGAGGTTAGGGCTACAACCTTCAACGCAGGGGTGCGCGATGGCGCAGATATGGTGCAGGTATATGTGACCCCTCCAGACCCAGGGATTGACCGTGCGATGCGTCGCCTCGGAGGTTTTGCGCGTGTCGAGGTTCCCGCCGGGGAGGCTGCTGAGGTGACCGTAGTAATTAGTCTGCGAAGTATTGCGTGGAGAGATGTGGATACCCACTCTTGGTACCTACCCGCCGGTGAGTATCGCTTCGAGGTTGCACACAACGCAGGAGAGCAACGCCCACCTGGGGTCTCAATCTCGCTGCCAGAGATGCACTGGGGTCGTTAAGAAAATGAAATTAACTACCAAGATCGCTCAGTATTGTGAAGTTCTTTAATCAAATAACCCTTTGATTTAATAGTGAATCTCAAGGAGAGAAAAATGGGAAACCCTGTTTCAGTTACGCGTGATATCTCTGCAAGCCCGGAGAAGGTTTGGGGGTTAATCGTTGATCTTCCTCGCATGGGGGAGTGGTCGCCTGAGAACAAGGGCGGAGAGTGGGCTAAAGGAGTTACGGGTCCCGCTCTGGGTGCTCGCTTTAAAGGTCGCAATGCAAACGGCAAGAAGTCTTGGTCTACAAAGGTTGAGGTAAACGGCTTCGATGCTCCCAAGAAGTTCTCTTTTGGGCTCATGGTCAGCGGCAAGGATTGGTGCGACTGGGTATACGAAATTGAGCCGACCTCTACTGGGTGCAGCGTGACCCACAGTTGGGTTGATCACAGAGGATCGATTGCAGCTGGGCTCGGCAAGGTAATCAGCGGAGTCGCAGATCGTGCTGCTCATAACAAGGCAAATATGGAGATTACTCTCGAGAATCTCGCGAAGACCGCGGAGGCTTCCTAACTTTTAGGCAAGAGATTCTGTGTAACGCGAACGCAGTTGGTTAGCGTGGGCTTCGTCATTAAACCTAAGGAGGTCGCGCACGTGGAGCACTTTGATGTAATCATTGTCGGCGCTGGCATCTCTGGGATTGGCGCGGCGTGGCATCTTCAGCATCGAAGCCCACATCGCAGTGTTGCGATCCTCGAAGGGCGCGAAGATTTGGGTGGCACTTGGGACCTATTTCGCTATCCAGGTATTCGTTCGGATAGCGATATGCATACTCTCGGGTTTGAGTTCCGTCCATGGATTGCAGAGCAATCAATCGCTGACGGTCCATCAATCTTGAAGTACCTGAGAGATACTGCAACAGAGTCAGGTATAGACAAAAAGATCCGCTACTCAATTCACGTTGATAGCGCAGACTGGTCAAGTGAGACAGCGCGTTGGACTGTTAGAGCAACTCACCTTAAGACTGGTGAGGAGACTAGCTTTACCTGCGGATACCTATTCATGTGCTCTGGCTACTACTCGTACGCGCATGGTCACGAACCCATATTTGAGGGCCGTGATCGCTTTAGGGGCGAGGTTATCCATCCCCAGGAGTGGCCAGAGAATATCGAGCTTGCCGGTAAGCGAATTGTTGTAATCGGTTCGGGTGCAACCGCTATCACCCTGGTGCCTTCACTAGCCAAGACAGCGGCGCATGTAACGATGCTGCAGCGCTCTCCTACATTTTTGATATCACGACCAGATGTTGACCGAATCGCCAATCGCCTCAACAAAATGCTCCCTGCAATGCTCGCGTATCGGTTAACTCGCGCCAAGAACACAAACATGCAGCGATTCTTCTATCGCAGGTCTCGAAAGAAGCCAGAGGACGTTAAGAAGTTCTTGGTCGAGTCTGTGCGCAAGCAACTAGGTGAAGGCTTCGACGTCGAGAAGCACTTCACGCCTTCCTATAATCCTTGGGACCAGCGCGTCTGTTTGGTTGTCAACGGCGACCTCTTCTCCGATATGCGCGAGGGCCGTGCATCTGTGGTCACAGACACTGTCGCCAACTTCAATGAGACCGGGATTGAGACTGGTTCTGGTGAGCAACTTGATTGCGACATCATCATCACTGCTACCGGCCTATCGATGCTGACGCTCGGCGGGGTCGAGTTCTCAATGGATGGCGCGCCGATTAATTTTGCAGATACATGGTCTTACAAGGGTCTTGCTTACTCTGGGGTTCCAAACCTCTCGTCTTCATTCGGCTATATAAATGCTTCGTGGACGCTTAGAACCGACCTCATCTGCGAGTACGTATGCAGACTCCTCAACCACATGGAGTCAATAGGTGCGGTTGAGTGCACGCCTCGCCTCCGCCCTGAGGATGCCGATATGCCTGAGCGCGCGTGGGTTGAGGGTTTTACTCCCGGGTACATGCAGCGACACATGGA
>CAMDSG010000035.1 GCA_945907055.1 Bifidobacterium breve
AGCGGCGAGAGGATCGTGAGTAAAGCCCACCCACCCGATGCTGCGACTATGAAGATCCCCCACCAAACAAGTGCATCACCAAAATAATTGGGGTGTCGAGTCCATGCCCATAGCCCTTGATCCATCACACGAGATTTATTGGCTGGGTCTGCACCAAACTTAGAGAGTTGCCAATCACCGATTGACTCAAATGCAAAACCCACTGCCCAGATAACTGCTCCGATAATTTCAAGTGGGATTATTGGAGAGCCGGCATTCATACCAACTGTGACCGGCAAGGAGATAAAGATGAGCAGCCCTGCCTGCAATCCGTAGACAACACGAATCGCATAAGCGATCTCGCTGCCACCCTTAGCCCCACGCATAATTTGGGTGTATCGCGGATCTTCACCCTCGCCTCTGCTCCTCCATGCAAGATGCCAGGCGAGGCGCAGTCCCCATACGGAGACCATTACGAGGAGAAGTAATCGCTGAGTAGAGTCGCTCCCAGAGGTGCCAGAGGATGCAAAAAATCCAACTACGGCTACAGCCACAAATCCAAGTGGCCAGAAGACATCAATGTCTCGATAACGCCCAAGAATACGCCCGACTGTAAAGGCCACTGCCATAACTGCCACAACAGCAAGGGCTGAGATTGCAATAGAAATAATCATGAATTGAGCATAACTACTGCGGTGGGAAATCGGTGATTCATGAGCGCTAGATTTAGATTATGCCCAGCAAACTGATCTACGACGCTGATTGTGGTTTCTGCACCGTTAGCGCCCACTGGATTGAGGCGCGTTGGCGATCAAGCGAGGTATCTCTAGTTGCATCGCGAGATTTGGATGACAACCAACTAGCCGCCTTTGGCCTCACTCGCTTAAGCGTCGAGTCCGCCGTGCAGTGGATTGACTCTGACTCCAATGCCCATGCTGGGGCGAGAGCAATCGGGCTTGCGCTTCTCGCGACTTCGGGATGGACGCGCTTGGCAGGGCGAGTAATCAACGCCCCTCCAGCGCGCTGGATCGCACCATTTTTTTACAGGCTTCTTGCGGCCAACAGGCATCGCCTGCCTGGGGGCACAGCAGAGTGCAAGATCAACACCTAGAGCGCAAATTCCTCTGTGGGCAATGTACCCTCACTGAGTGCCAACCGATCCCCTCATTCACGCCATCCCAGAGAGTCAGCGCTCAGCGCTAGTAGGGGTCCTCACCGCGGCGGGGGCAGCGATTCTGTGGGGCACTGGAACCGTAGCAACTTTTGTCGTCCTAGATGCCGGTGTCTCGACCTCGATCTTCACGATCATCGAGATCGGCTCGAGCATCGTGTTCTTAACGGTTATGTCGCTCGTTCTCGGCTCCCGACTTCCTTCGCTTAGAAAAAACGCTCGAGTCGGTGCGCTTGGGATTCTTGAACCCGGACTTGCATACGTGCTCATGAACTTCGGCCTCGCCCGCACATCCGTTACGCATGCTGCGCTACTTGGGGCGACTGAGCCTGCGCTGATTGCACTTCTGGCTTGGTTCCTGATTGGCTCGAAATTACCGAGGCGCCTCCTATTGCCGATGGGTACAGCACTCATCGGCACGGTATTGGTAGTAACTGCGAATGTAGCGGGTAGCGGTGCAAACTGGTTCGGAGATGTTCTAATCGCACTCGGGTTCGTCTCCGCATCGCTCTATGCAGTTGGGAGCAGTCGCGTTGTTGAGGATATGAAGCCGCTAACAGTCGCGTGGATGCAACAGATTTTTGCCTTCGCCATTATTGCGCCACCCCTAATTTTAATCACCTTCACGAACGGAGTTGGATCTGTATCGTCTCTCATTACATGGCTGGCGATTCCAATCATTGGAGTAACGAGTTCGTCCTTAACTTTCTGGCTGTACTTAACATCACTACGACACGTGAGCCCGGGGACAACAGCTCAGTTCCTGGCGCTGATCCCTATTACAGGATTCCTAGGAGCCGTATTTATTCTCGGGGAGGAGACGACTACAACTGCCTTTATAGGTGCGGCAATAGTGCTTGTTTCGTTGATGGCAATAGCACGCATGGAGCATCGAGCCGAACTAGAGGCTGTGGGCGCTCGATCGATCGATCGCTAAAAAAGCATCTATTTCTCAGGACCCCTACGTCAGGACCCCTACGTCAGGACCCCTACGTCTGGGCACCAATTTCCGTGAAACCCTGCGGGGACTCTTGCAGGAAGGTGTACGACTGCGACAGGATCCCCGGCGATGTCTTGAGCGTTTAGCACGACGAGGTCGCTATTCCCCTGAGCCCTATTGAGGCGAAAGCCCATGAGCCATCCATCGTCCTCAGCGGTCGCTCCCTCCCGAGCGACAAAGACTGCCTCTCCATACCCAAACGCGTCGCCCTCGTCGCGCACCTCAGAGGAGCCATTAAATAGGTCATATTTAAGAATCCCTCCCTGGTGGACTCGATCCTTCAGAGCGGATGCGTACCCATATCGATTCTCCGCCCCTACTCGCGATTCGTTGACGCGCGGAAACTCGATCACTCTGTCATCGAGTCGCTCAACTGCACAGTTACCTGTCTCTGGCGAGAGGACCCATCGCTCCAACACAGGGTCACCCTCTAACGGCCCGCGACGCTCCACATCGAACATGCTCGGATGCCTAACCACATCAAGAACAACGCTGCCATCGGCCCGATCGTAAGAATTCATTAGATGAAAAACGTAGCAAGACGGAACCTCGCACCATTTGATCTCACTTGCATCGCCGTCCCGAGGGAGAAGCCCAACGCGTGCTTTGTAATTGGGGTCCCAGAGATATGGGAACCGAGCACCCTCCGTTACTGCATCAAGATTAAAGACGCAAGGCAGATCGAATACAGCAATAAAACGATCAGTAATTGCGATGTCGTGGATCATCGGACCGCCCGGCAATGCAATATCAAGAGTCTTGCGCACACGCCCATCTCGACCGACCACTACATACTGAGCCGAGTTGCCTCGCTCCCAGTGGTAGGTCATCACGTGCAGCTCACCCGTTATTGGATCGAGTTTTGGGTGTGCGCTAAAGGCCCCACTAAGGGTGCCATCCAAATTTGAGATAGAGAGAGTCTCTAACTCCTCTGAGAGTTCAATGGGCGGGAATCCGGCCTCTATGAGCGCGAGCGTCTTACCTCCGAACGAGATGACATTTGTATTCGCCGATGCAGTTACATGGCTTGAAGCCCATGGATTAGGCAAGTGTGATTCTCCTAAGAGGTCGCTCACGTCTGCGCTACGCACATATCGGTTTCGATACCACTCAGCACGGCCATCATTCAGGCGAACACCATGCACCATCCCGTGGCCAAGAAACCAATGGTGACGTTGCTCGTCAATGGCCCCAATCGGGTTGGGTCCATTACGCAGATAACGCCCGGTGAGCTCGATAGGCAGAGAGCCTTCGATGCTCAGATCAAATCGTGTTTCTTCAGCAACTACAGGCGCAAACTCACCATGAATGAACGGGTGTTGGAGGCTCGCCTGTGTCATCTCTGCTCCTATTGGTTCTTAACTATCTCTTCGTTCTCTAAATCGTCTTCCAGATCAGGATCGTCGCCCGCAAGCGGGTGATTCTGGATCCGCCGAGATGCTACCAATCCTAATAAACCAAGAATAGCGACCGCACCGAGCGCTGCTTTTAGACCATCTATCTGAGAGGTGACGTAGTCGTCTACCACGGTATCCACTTCGCTACTCGAGAGCCCGCTCGCCTCGGCTGCCGCACGCGCCTGATCCTCCGAGACGAATGCAACCCCCTGCTTCGAAGCAGCCTCTACAGCTACCTTGGTCTGTGGCTCCACCTTTGGATTAGCACCGACAGTGCGCACGAAAGCAGAGTTGAGCCCTGACAAGAGTATTGCTCCTATCAGTGCTGTCCCGAGTGACGCTCCGAGATTCTGGGCAGTCCCCTGAAGGCCGCCTACTTCATTACTCCGGGTGACGTTCACTGATGACTGCGTAACGTTTCCAAGTTGCGAAGCCACGATGCCGATACCTGCGCCAGTAATTGACATCGCAAGTGCAAACAGATTCGACCGGAGATGGACATCCACAGCAGCGATACAGAACACAACTCCAAGGATTGTTATTGATAGGCCAACGCGCACAAGTCTGCGAGCCGAGAATCGAGACGAGAGTGCAGCCCCCAAGAATGATGCGACGAGTAGTGCGACAGAGAGCGGAAGAATACGGAGTCCAGACTCAAGGGCATCTAATCCCAAAACATACTGAAGGTATAGGGGCAGTACGAAGAAGAGACCAGCAATTACGAACTGCTGAACCCCTAGTGTCGCGAGACCTCCTGATAGCGACGGTATACGGAGCAACTCAGGGTCGAGCAGCGGAGTGCCTCCGCTCTCCTTCAGGCGCGCCTGGCTCGCAAGGAATATCCAGACCACGAAGATACCTAAAACAACCATTGGAATTGTCGGAGAAAAACTCAGAACTGTGAAGGGCGCTTCGCGAGGCATTACCCAGCCCCAGATTCCTGCCTGCACTAGGGAGATGACGATTAGACCGAACCCGAGTGCGGAGAGTGCAACCCCGAGGAAATCAAAGCCCTTTCCTACAGTGGGGCGCTCCCCTTCTTTTATGAATCTCGATAAGGCCACCACCGCAAGGCAGATCACAACCTCCGAGGCAAATATGTAGCGCCAGGAGTATGCCGAGGTGACCCAACCGCCGATAACAGGCCCGGCTGCAGCCGCTGCACCCGAGATGCCCCCAATAATTCCAAATGCGAGTGCTCGCTGTTTACCGCTGTAATTCGCCGCAGTAAGCGCAGCAATAGCAGGGATTACGAGCACTGCCCCTAAGCCTTCGAGTACAGACCAGCCGATAAACAATGCAGTGAAGGTCGGCGCAATAGCGGTCGTGAATGAGCCGCAGGCGTAGATAACTAAACCAATTACAAACGCACGCTTTCGCCCTAAACGATTCCCCAGCCCTGCCCCTGCAAGCATGAAGGCCGCCATCACGAGACTGAAGCATGCAATTGCTAGCTGCATCTTTGAGACTGTGGTGCCGAGGTCTTTTACTACTGCACTGATCGAGACGGCCATCACCGTGCTGTCAAGCACCATCACAAACTGCGCTAAGGCTAAGACGCAGATAGGAAGCCAGAAACGCAGACCGCTTGCGCCGGTTTTCGTAACCTCTTGCTTGGCGTCGAGGGATTTAGAGGTAGCAGGCATCAGGCTCCTATTGCACTGTATTTGTTACTGGGTGCTAATTGCTCGCTAGTCGTTATTTACTAACTACTCATTCAACCAAGGGGGCATTTTATAGGCCACCAATTCAGAGAGTTGCTCGGCAAGCAAGATGTTCGATTCCTTGAAGCGAAGCAACACCTCCGAATCAATCTCCCCCTCCGCTTTCGGCATCGGTCGACCATTTACGCGGTAATACGCAGCACGAGCTTTGGTCTTTATTGAGGGGTGCTTTCGAAGTATCGGCTCAAGACTCGAGTTAATCGCGAGAGCAACCCTCTGAAGCCTTTTACGCCTGTAGAGCACAGAGGGATTGTCATGAGGCAACGCGAGCCCAACGAAAGGCTCCGGATCCACTCCAAGCCACTGCGCTAGTGCGGCTAGTACCTCTGAAGTATTCAATGTCAGTTCCTCAAATGCAACGACACGGACATCAAATCTGTTGGACCATTCCGGAATGAACTCGGAGTACATGCCCCCGATCACACCAATGTATGGATCCTGGGATTGGTCACCCAAAGCTTCACGGCCTAGTGGCGCGCTTATCGAGACGTACTCAGCCAAGGTCATCTCAACAGGGATTCGCAGACGCGCCTGCTGTGCTCGGTAGTAGGAGCGCAGGCGAGCGATTGGTTCACGAATGGTAAATAGCACCTTTGGTTTTCCTAGGAGAGACTCCACCGCATCAAGTAATGGTGGGCCACCATAGGCATAGGCCGGCGTTGCCTCCATGCGCAGAAGCGACTGCTCTGCCCCAGCAAAGAGTCCTCGGTAATCGCTCACTGGGCTCATGCTCTGGCCGTAGCGCGCGGGCAAGAAGTACTCAGTCTCTTTTACTCTTGACCCGCCAATCTCAGGGTGGCTAGCAAGAAGCGAGAATAATGAAGTGGTACCCGTTTTAGGAAAGCCCGCAAGGAGGAGATTAGGCAGAGCGCCTTTGGAGATTGCTGACATATAGGCACGCTAGCCCTGAAGCGGTTCTGCTCCCCGACAATGACTCGCTCTACTTGCGGAGATGGCGCGCAACTGCTGCGGCATATTTCTCGGCCGACCCCGGCACTAGATCAAGGAAGAGCGAGGGTTCATTCGCCTCGACCTCAAGCACAAGCACCTCTCCCCCATCGCTCTCAACAAGATCTATTCGCACATATGTTGGAGGGCCGGAGGATGGAATCGCTGCTGTTACGAGTGCAGCAACGTGGATCTCGTCGCTTGTGGGGGGCCGCACCGAGATGTCCTCAACCGCATAGAGCCCGTCGACCGTTCGTATAGCGGAACCATGCGAGAGTATCGGGCCCTTCCGAAGAGCGTGACTTACGACGCCGTCGAAACAGACCAAGGCTGTCTCCCCCCGATCATCGACGCTTCTTATATAAGGTTGGAGAAGTACATCTCTCCCCTGTGCAAGGAGCCTCTCTGCATGGAGCGCTGCCTTATCACTCTCGTTAGAGCGATAGCGCTGCGTGTCGCGTGAACCAGCTGAGACGGCGGGCTTAACGACGAACTCGCCATCGCTGGGAAGCGTCACAGCGTCACCTGTGTGGAGGAACGTGCTCGGAATAATCGGCACACCTGCATGCTCAAGGTCAATCAAGTAGTGCTTATCTGAACTCCAACGCAGAACCGCTGTTTCGTTTACAAGATTTGAAACAGCATCAACGCGATCGATCCACGACAGATACTCGGTAAGACGCGTTGAGTAATCCCAAGGTGAGCGCACGAGCACAAGAGCGAAATCGCTCCATACGACCCCTGGGTCATCCCACTCCACTACCTGCGTTGAGATCCCAAGATCAGAGAGGGCAGAGACTGTCGGCGCAATATCCAGATCGAGGTGGCGACTCACCGCGGCGGTGACAATCGCTATGGGGCGGGCAGCACCGGTTGAGGCAACGCCTGTATCGAAATTCACCTCAACCATCGCCCCATTTGGAGATTCTCGCATGGACCTCAGCCCCTAAGCGAAGACAGATTAAGCGAGGAGGCATTCGGGGCAGAAGCATTCGGGGCAGAAGCATTCTGCGTGGCAGGCTCCCACCATGAGCGTAAGTATCCATTCTGTTGACTCCCTGCGCACTCTCCTTGAGTTGGAGCAGGTAAAGCCAGATGCATTTCTCGGTGCTGGCCCGAATCTTGGTTGGGGTCGAATCTATGGAGGCCAGGTCGTCTCGCAGGCCCTGCGCGCAGCAGGGCTAACCGTAAGCGCCTCACATCGAGTGCATTCCTTCCACGCATACTTTGTACGTGCTGGTGTAGAGACCGAGACGGTCCTCTACGAAGTAGAGCGCGTGCGTGATGGAAAGTCGTTCACAACACGACAGGTAGTGGCATATCAAGCGGGAGGTGCAGTCCTTAACCTCATAGCGTCCTTCCAAGCCGACGAAGAGGGCGAGGATGTGCAGTCAAGACTCTTCCCCCACGCCACTCCATCCCCTGACCGTCTTGACTCCATGCCCACTGATCTCTTCTTTGACCACCGCTTCGTTCGCCACGGCAACGATCCCTCACCGCGTGCTACGTCATGGCTGAAGGTAATAGGCGACCTCGGTGACGACCCGGTGGTCCACGCATGCGCACTCGCTTATCTCTCCGATGAAGATCTCCTCGGCGTTGCACTACTCCCACACTCCCTCGCTGGAGACTGGGACTCCATGATGAACGCAAGCCTCGATCATGCGGTTTGGTTTCACCGCCCAGTGCGCGCAGACCAGTGGCTTCTCTTTGACCTAGAGGGAAGCGGCATCGCTAATGCTCGCGGCCACGCGTTCGCACGGGTATTCACGGCTGACGGGCTCCACGTTGCAACTGTCGCACAGGAAGGGCTTGGGCGAGCGCGGCGAGAGTAACCACGCTTCTTAAAGGCTGCGGGTTCTAACTGAAGAGATCCCTGCGAGGATTATCGGTGTAGATCGGCTCCCGATTCTGATCAAAAGCACGAATGGCCTCGGGCAAATTCTCGGTAAACCCAAGCATTAATTGGTTTCGATCCTCAATCTCAATTGCGGCGGTGAGGCTCGGGTTCTCAAGGTTGACCCAGATGATCTCTTTAGTCATCTGGAGACCGTACGGACTGAACTTCGCCATGCCAGCTGCCATCTCGAGTGCAGCGGGGAGTAACTCTTCATCCGGAACAACGCGCGAGACAAGCCCCATACGAAGCGCCTCCTGAGCATCAATACGTCTACCGGTCAGCAGCAAGTCGCTTGAATGCGCTGCACCGATTAAGCGGGGAAGAAGCCAACTCACTCCGAGTTCGGTACTAGTCAGACCATTTACGATCCCAGTGGCGTTGAACTCCGCCGACTCAGAAGCGATCCGTAACTCTGCACCGAGCGTCAAGCACATGCCCCCACCAAATGCCGGTCCGTTCACAGCGCAGATAATTGGCTGAGGCATCTGCCTCATCGTTGGGATCAAACGCGAGTAGTAGCGCATGGAGCGCTGGGCTATCCGACCGACGGAGAGTCCATCAATATTCGGGATAATCCCGTAATCCTTTAGGTCGAGCCCGGAGCAGAACCCGCGCCCCGAACCGGTCAGCACCACCACGCTTACCTCATTATTCGCTGCGATAGCGTTTAAGGAGTCATTGAGTTCAATCACTAAGTCAATCGACATTGCATTGAGTCGCTCTGGGCGGTTTAGGGTCACCACAGCGGTTCGGTCCTGTGGGTAATCAATGGTGACGAGACTCAATTGGAACTCCCAGATCGGTTCGTATTCTCTGCGTATTCTCTGTTGGCCTGATTATTGCCCGATTACTGACACCACTAGGCCCTCTCCGTGCGTGAGAATAAGCGACTATGCCCTCCATGCCAACCGCCGATGAGAGAGCAGCCCCACGTCGGGGTAGGCCTCGGCTAAAAGTTCCCTATGAGCCTGGCATTGACGGACTCCGCGCTCTCGCCGTCACATCTGTACTGCTATACCACTCCGATGTGCCTTGGGTCCCCGGTGGGTTCTTCGGCGTTGAGGTCTTCTTTGTAATCAGCGGGTATCTAATCACTGCATTGCTCCTCGCAGAATGGCGCAATGGGCACCGCATTGCGCTCGGATCGTTCTACCTGCGGAGGGCGAGAAGGCTGCTACCCGCGTTGTTTCTAATGCTCGGTGTCGTAGGTCTTTACTCTGTGCTCTTTCTACCGGACGATGTACACACGCTACGCGGCGACACCTTCGGCGCGATCGCATACGTCCAGAATTGGTGGCAGATTTTTGCCGAGAGATCATATTTTGCTGAAGCCGGAAGACCACCGCTACTAAAACATCTTTGGTCACTAGCGGTCGAGGAGCAGTTTTACTTACTCTGGCCATTAATTTGCGCAGTCCTCTTTAAGTTCTTCGGAGACCGCCCGGCAAGGCTCTTCGCAATAATTGCAGGTGGGGCCGTCTTCTCAACGATATTGATGTGGGTCATGTTCCCCGGCAATGCCATTGACGCGAGCCGCGTTTATTACGGCACTGATACTCGAGCCTCGGGCCTACTACTCGGCGCAGCACTCGCAGTTGCTTGGCCACCTTGGAGACTCACTCCAAAGGTCACAGTTGTTGGGCGAGTAGTCCTGAATACGGCGGGCGCTGTTGGTCTGGCGATAGTTGGCTGGTATCTATTCGGCATTTCAGACTCTGCCGCTTGGGTCTATCGAGGCGGATTTCTAATCCTTGGTATTGGAACTCTGCTTGTAATTGCGACCACAGTTCACCCGGGCGCCGACATTCGACGCGTCCTCGGCTTTAAACCTCTCGTGTGGATCGGTCTACGTTCATATTCCTTGTACATTTGGCATTGGCCGATCTATCAGATCACGCGACCGGACCTAGATGTCCCGGTACATGGTTATGCGCTGCTCGGATTGCGCCTTACTCTGACAATGATCGTCGCGGAGTTGTCGTTCCGTTTTGTCGAGACCCCAATTCGCAAGGGAGCACTCTCTCAAACCTGGCACTCACTGCGCGACAGCACCGCAGATCATCGTGCAGTCCTTATTCAACGAACAATCGCTATTGCTTCAACATCGCTAATTATCTTGGCGGTAGTTGGAGTTGGGTTCGCAGGGGCGCAGGAGCCACTGCCACCCAAGGAGTTCAGAGGTATTACGGGTGTCTCGGGTGTAATCGGGGCAACCTCGGTCTCTGGAGTGACGGGAGTACCAGGAGCATCTGGAGTCTCCGGTGCTCAAGGCGTAACCGGCCCGGATGGAGTGCTCTACCCACCGCTCGATCCAAATGTTCCTAGTCGTCTAGCAGTTGGTGACTCAGTAATGCTTGGGACTGTTGCGGAGTTGGGTCAGGTCTTTCCGGGGATCCTTGTCAATGCCACGGTGAGCCGACAGGCATCGACACTCGCCGACATTGTGGAGCAGATTCACGCAACAGGAGCTGGGCGTGACCTCACAATCATTCATACTGGAACGAATGGCGAGATGAACCCGACGCGGTTCGGCCAGATGCTTGCATCGCTTGCAAACGTTCGCTGCGTGGTCGTACTAAATGTAAAGGTTCCGCGCCGATGGGAGGCCAGTAACAACGCCATCATCGCCCAGGTCACACCCAGATTCCCAAACACGACACTCATTGACTGGAATGGAACCGGTAACGCAAATGGGGATTGGTTCTACAACGATGGATACCATCTAAGACCAGCCGGTCGAGCCGCGTACGCCGCTCTCATTGCAGAGGTTGCAGCTACCTGTGCCCGCTAATTAGCCCTAGATCTCATCGCCTGCGAAAAGCCCGACCTGACAAGCCACACCAGTGCCGCCGATTCCGCAGTAACCATTTGGATTCTTAGCTAAATACTGCTGGTGGTAATCCTCAGCGAAATAGAACACCGGCGTCGCTCCACCAATAATCTCAGTCGTTATAGCGCCATAACCAGCAGCCGTAAGCGGCACTTGATATGCAGCGCGCGAGGCCTCTGCGAGTTCACGCTGTCTCTCGTCGAAACAATAAACACCCGAGCGATACTGCGTACCTCGATCGTTGCCTTGGCGCATTCCCTGCGTTGGGTCGTGAGACTCCCAGAAGATCGCGAGCAGTGATCCATAAGAAATAAGGCTCGGGTCGAATACAACCTGTACGACCTCGTTATGCCCGGTGCGTCCGCTGCAGACCAACTCATAACTTGGGTTCTCAATATCTCCACCCGCGTACCCGACAGCGGTTACCCACACGCCCGGAAGGCTCCAGAAAATTCGCTCGGCCCCCCAGAAGCACCCCATACCGAAAATTGCCTTCTCGAACCCATCTGGGAACGGACCGATAGTTGAGTTGCCATTGACGCTGTGGGGCGATGCGTTGATTGTCATACCCGACATTGTGTCAGTTCAGACCTGGATCCTCCGGAAAACGAGCGAACGCCGCTACCGGCCATCCTTGTCGTGAAAGCACCGACCTCCAGAGCACGTCGGGGTCGTCGGTCCAAGGATCTGATGGCTCGGCATCTATGACTATCCACCCGCCGTCTTTGATCTCGGCATCGAGTTGACCGGCAGACCAACCTGCATACCCAAAAAATACACGAAGATCTACAAGCAGTCCGTCTACCAAATCTGGCTGAGCATCTAGGTCAATTGAGACGAGATCCCCCAAAATCGGGCTAGCGAAGGAGTCCGCGTCAACGCATGGGTGGTGAAGCCGACCTAGCGCAATAGTCGCATCGCGCTGGACGGGGCCCCCGTCGAAAATAACTCTCGGTTCGGATCCATGGATACCCCAGCCTTTAGCGGCCTCGTCGAGGGAGACTCCAAGGCGTCGATTGAGCATTACCCCAAGCGCCCCCTCAGAGGTGTGCTCAAGTATCAAAATCACACTGCGCTTGAAATTAGGGTCATCGAGGTCGGGCGAGGCGACAAGGAGTTGGCCCTGCAGAGACGGTATCGGCACGTAGATACTCTCCCATGCCCCGAGACCCTCCAGAACCACGAGAGACCGAGGTAGTTTCCATGGCATGCCTAAAGACAAACCAGTCAAATCGCCATCGAAGCCTCGTGACAAAAAGGCAGAGAAGTCCGATACTCCCCCCGACACATCTTCCTACAACGATGAGATCTATCGCCTTCAAGTTGAATTAGTGAAGATGCAGGAGTGGGTGCGAGCAACCGGAGCGAGGGTGGCGGTGATATTCGAGGGTCGAGATGCGGCCGGTAAGGGAGGAACGATCGCTCGCATCATGGAGAACCTCAACCCAAGAGTCGTGCGCATTGCGGCCCTTCCAAAGCCCACCGACAGAGAGCAGAGCGAATGGTATTTCCAGCGCTATGTCAACCACCTACCAGCAGGTGGAGAGGTAGTGATTTTTGATCGAAGTTGGTACAACCG
>CAMDSG010000036.1 GCA_945907055.1 Bifidobacterium breve
CTCTATTACTGGCTCTATTACTGGTCGGGCTGACAGGATTTGAACCTGCGACCTTCGGTCCCCCAGACCGACGCGCTAACCAAGCTGCGCCACAGCCCGCAACGCCTGCAAGCAGGCGAGGGAATGGTGATCTTAGCGGGCTACGAACCTGACAGGCAGGTGCGAGACGCCCCGAAGTAGAGGATTATGTGTACGAACCACATCTCCGTCCAACTCAATTCTCTCAACTCTAGATAGCAGTCCCTTCAGGAAGAGTGCCCCCTCCATCCGGGCTAGAGGTGCACCGAGACATAGGTGAATACCAGATCCGAATGCAACATGGTCCATCGGATTGCGCTGGAGAAGAAAGCGATCTGGGTCCGGGTATTTACGTTCGTCGCGGTTCGCTGATCCATAGAGGACCATGACCTTCTGATCTGCTGGGATCGTCACGCCTCGAACCTCGGTCTCATTGAGCGTATTGCGGAAGAATCCCTGGATCGGAGAATCGAATCGGAGGGCCTCCTCAATCGCTGCTGGAACGAGACTTGGGTCCGCCTTCAGCAGATCCCATTGCTCGGGGTTCGTGGCAAGAGCCAAGACAAGATTTCCAATCAAATTTGTAGTTGTCTCATTTCCCGCAACCAGTAAAAGTATTGCAAACGAGACCAGATCGTTGTTGGAGAGAGTCTCACCATTGGCAGGGTCTATGAGCATGCTCAGCAGGTCGTCTCCGGGAGCATCTCTGCGCTGAGTAATCGCATTCATAAAGTACTGAGCAAACTCAAAAACACTCGTCTCGACACGCAAGGATGTCTCGGGATCAAGCCCTCCGCCTAGAGCATCAATCGTGTCATCTGACCAGCGCTTAAAGTCATCGCGGTCTTCGAACGGAACACCAAGCATGTCGGCGATTACACCGATCGGGATTGGGTATGCGAGATTTGGGACAAGGTCTCCCCCGCCATTCGCAACGAAACTGTCAAGAAGTCCGTCAACTAAATCAGATACGCGAGGCCCCCACTCGTTGATTGCTCTAGGCGTAAATTCGCGTTGCGCCATTCGACGAAGGTGTGTGTGCTCCGGCGGATCAACGGAGATCATCATCGGTACCGGCCTCCACTCAGTGCCGACACCCGCAGTTGAGGAGAAATTCTCATGGTCTCTTAAGACGCGTGTGACATCGTCATACCGACTCACCACCCAAAAACCATGCTCCTCGGACCTGTATACCGGAGCATTAGTTCTGAGGTTTCGGTATGCCGAGAAAGGGTCGGCGATCGTCTCTGGATCAAACGGGTTGTAGTTCACAGGCGGGCACGCTAAATGGGTCCGCTCAGGAGCAACGAAATCTATTCAAGTTTTTGGGCCTAGAAAATTCTGGTTACAGAGAGTTCTGGCTCTAGTTAGCTAGCCAGGAGATCCCTTGCCACACGCGCACTAGAAGGTAAAGCGCAACCCCTGCGGCGAGAACCTTGAGGTGCCAAGGAATCGGGAAGCGTTCTTCCTCTCCCTCGCCAAGAAGTGCCTCCGCTCGCTCCTGAAGCGCCCCTACCTCTAATGGACGCCCGCAGGTTGGGCATGCGGAGTTCTGCCCAACCAAACCAGGGCTGATGTAACGATCACAGTCGACGCAGAATGGCACTTCCTTATTGGAGCACACGCCTGGCCCGAAAGCAGCCATTGGCGCAATCAAACCCATACCCACGCTGCGCCATTACCGAACGATCCCTAGACAGGTGGAACCCCATGCCGGCGTTCGAAGACTTCACGCACGCGCCTGCTCGCTATGGCGTATCGGGCAATGAGCTCTCCTCGCAGGTCTTCAGGCTGAACGACAGCATCGATAATCATCTCGGACGCGAGGTGGAGAAGGTTTACATCCTCTACGTACTCGGCTCGTTTCTCTGCAATAAAGGCAGAGCGTTCATCGGGATCCTCAATAGATTGAATACGGTTGTAGAAGACTGCATTTACAGCAGGCTCAGGCCCCATCACGGCAATCTCCGCACTCGGTAAAGCCAGCACTGCGTCAGGGTCAAATGCAGGGCCGCACATGGCGTAGAGACCAGCTCCATATGCTTTACGGAGAATCACAGATATCTTTGGAACAGTCGCCTCTGCCACGGCTGTAATCATCTTTGCGCCGTGTCGAATGATGCCTTGTCTCTCTACCTGGCTACCGATCATAAACCCGGGAACATCCGCTAAGAACAGAAGTTGGACGCCGAACGCATCACAGAGCCAGATGAACCTTGCGGCTTTATCCGCCGAGTCAACGAAGAGCACGCCCCCGAGGTGAGCGGGATTATTGGCAATAATTCCTATTGGCCTTCCGTCTAGGCGTGCAAACCCAGTGACAAGTTCACGAGCAAAACGAGGCTTCGCCTCAAAGAAAGAATCTGCATCGACCAAGACCTCAATTACACGCCGCACGTCGTAGGAGCGACGCTCTTCATCCGGAATCACATCGGCGATCGCCTTGGCTCCAGATGCGGGTTCAAGGGCTGCCGATAATGGAGGGGCTTCTCTAAAGGAGGTAGGCAGGTACGAGAGCCAATGGCGAGCAGCGTCTACAGCAGCATCATCATCGACAACGAGATTGTCGCCGCAGCCACTCACAGTTGCATGCATTAGCGCGCCGCCCATCTCCTCGAGCGTCACCTCTTCTCCTATTACTTCTTGGGCCATGCGAGGCGACCCCAAATACATTGACGCGTTTCCTTCGACCATGAAAACAACATCACAGAATGCGGGAATGTAGGCACCACCAGCTGCGGATGGCCCGAACAAGCAGCAGACCTGAGGTACTCGCCCGGACAAGCGGACCTGGTTCGCAAATATGCGTCCTGCTCCTCTGCGACCCGGAAACAGCTCCACCTGATCGGTGATACGTGCTCCTGCCGAATCCACTAAGTAGACGACCGGAACTTCATGCTTAAGCGCATACTCTGTAAGGCGGAGAATTTTCTCAACAGTTCTTGCACCCCATGATCCTGCTTTTACTGTTGGGTCGTTCGCCATTACGCATACAGGCCTGCCGTCGATAAAACCGGTACCGGTAATTACCCCATCGGCGGGCAGAGCCTCTGCCGAAGCATTAGCTAGCAGAGCGTCCTCAACGAAACTGCCCTCGTCTAAAAGCCGACCTATGCGTTCACGCACAAAACGCTTGTTCTGAGATGCAAGTTTGCCGGCATCCTTCTCAAGATTTCCAGCGAGAGCACGCGTTGTAGCAGTCTCGAACTCCTCAGCACCCTTCACATTGCCCCCCCGGTAATCTCCGTCTGGAAAGAAATCAAATGAAAATTTGGAATTAGGACGCCCGCTGTCGAACGCGAATCTTGATAGGAGTTGGCCCGAGGTCAAACTCCTCTCTAAGTGATCGCTCTATGTAACGCAGATAAGAAGGCGGAAGCGGTCGTGTCGCAAAGATCGTGAATGTCGGCGGCTCGGATGCACCCTGGGTTGCGTAAAGAATACGCGTCCTGTGCTTGCGATCGAGGGGTGGTGGGTGCTTCTGCTGAAGCTCTCGCATCACCTTGTTCAACGCAGCAGTGGGGACTCGAGCATGGTAGGCCTCTTCGGCTTGCCTTAGGGCCGGGAGAACATCCTTCAGGCTTCGCCCTGTGAGAGCAGAGATCTTCAGCACCGGAGCGTATGAAAGGAAGCCGAGCCTGTCGTATACATCGGCGAGAACCTGTGGACGATCTTCAGTAGCGATGAGATCCCATTTGTTCATAACGATGACTATTGCAGTACCTGCAGCATCAATTCGCTCCCCGAGGCGTTGATCTTGATGAGAGACCCCCTGCTGTGCATCAATCACAAGCAGAGCGGCATCGGCCTTGTCGACAGCCTGAAGCGCACGAACAACCGAGTAGTACTCGGCATTCTCATCGACTCGACTACGGCGGCGCATTCCAGCTGTATCGATGAATCTCAGCGGTCCCTCGGGAGTCTCAACAACTGTGTCAATAGTGTCTCTGGTGGTTCCAGGCATATCGTGAACAACGGAGCGCTCGTCACCGACAATACGGTTAAAAAGCGTGCTCTTGCCCACATTGGGCCTTCCAACGATTGCGATAGCGAATAGGTGATCATCGGGCCCACCAGCATCCGGAACCTCAGGCTCTGGGGGCAACTCGGCGACGACGGCATCAAGAACATCGCCGCTGCCACGCCCGTGAATTGCAGAGACGGGGAACGGGACTCCCAGACCAAGACTTGAAGCACTCCATATCTCTAACTCGCGCTTCTCATCGTCGACCTTGTTGACGACCAATAAAACGGGCTTCCCAGCGCGTTGCAGAATTCGGGCAATGGCTGAATCCTGCTCAAGCACACCCACCATCACATCCACGACCATCACAAGGACATCAGCCTCGCGAATTGCGCGCTCAGCTTGAAGGCTGACTTGATGAGCGAGCGGTTCGTCTGTGTCAATCCAACCACCGGTGTCGAGAACTATGAACCGCCTACCGTTCCACTCAGCATCGAGACTCTTGCGATCCCGCGTAACTCCGGGCATCTCTTCAACGATTGTCGCGCGGCGCCCAATAAAACGATTGACCAAGGTGCTCTTACCAACGTTGGGTCGCCCAACGATGGCCACTACTGGCAAGTCGCTACTTGCTCCAAAATCCTTCATCTAGCTAAAGCCTCCACAAGCGCGACGCCGTTCGTCGCTACTACCTCGACTGCGGGAACCAAGTCGGCTACGCCCATTCCGTCAAGGAATCGATCATTGGAGAGGGCAACATCGGGAAGGATGATTCGCTCTCCATTTTTGAAATTCGCAATAGCTGCAGCAATATCTGCCCCAGTCATTAACCCAGTAACCCCAATGTTGCCACCGAAGAAGCGATTCCCTACGACCAGCGTCGTAATGGGGACCCCCGCGAGAGTACTTAACTCTGCGAGTAACGGCGAAAGTACTGCATCTCCGTAGGCGCCGGTCAACAAGACAACAGGAGCATCGGCGCGTCTTGAGTCTCGAACCTTCAGCAAATCAAGGCCCATAAGAGATTTGGGCGCCCTCGCAGCGCGATAACCCTCTGCGGGGGCACCATCTACCCATGCAAAGAACCCGGATCGAGTGCCGGTTCCGGTCGGGGCATCTATGGGTACTCCTCCACTCGGCGCGCCGACATCAGCCGAACGCCGAGCAATCGTTTCTCTTACCTCTGAGATGAACGTGGCGGCCATGCCAATTCCGTTCTCGTGCTGGAGGCATTCGTCGTAGGCCTCGAGTTCAGGAAACGGCTTACCCGCCATTAGGTAGTACTCGTCACCTAAGTAGACCATTCGGCGCCCGAGTACCTCAGTGAACACCCCCTGCCATCCCTCAACGGCCTCAACTACCCTCAGCGCCTCAGCAGCCGTGTGCTCGCGCATCTCAGGCTCGGTGTTGAATGCGCTTACCCCAAGGGGAACTACACCCACGGTGGAGAGTCCAGAGAAGCGCTCAAGAATGCCGAGCATGGTGTCATCGAGAATCTCTGCATCGTTGACTCCAGGGCACACAACTACTTGGCCATGAACATCGATGCCCCCATCGAGCAGGGCCTCTAACCACCGAAGGCTTGTTGCTCCTCGTCGATTGCGCAGCAGGTGGGTCCTCACATCAGGATCAGTCGCGTGGATGCTCACATAGAGAGGAGATAGTCGCTCGGTGATGACCCGCTCTAGATCCGCCTCTGTAAAACGCGTGAGCGTAGTGAAGTTGCCGTACAGAAATGAGAGTCTGTAATCGTCGTCCTTGAGGGAGAGACTTTTTCGCATCCCCGGCGGCAGTTGATGAATAAAACAAAATGGACAGTGGTTGTCACAGGTGCGCACTCGATCGAATACGGCACTAGCCAACTCAACCCCTAAGGGCTCCCCTGCCATCTTCTCGACGAGAACGGTTCTCTCAATCCCGCCTCTCCTTATCTCAAACTCCACATCGGCCTCATCAGACTGAATCTGATACCGGATCACATCTCGGATGGCCTCGCCATTTACGAGGAGAATCTCATCCCCCGCTATGAGTCCGGCGAGAGCAGCAGGAGACCCGGGCGCGACAGTAGAGACACGAGCGGAGGACATATAAGTGAGTCTAGGGGACAGCCCTCGCGGCGGTAGCCTGCAGGGATGGCCGTTCGTCGTGTTCTACTCGCTGAGCCCCGTGGATTCTGCGCAGGGGTAGAGATGGCAATCAAAGCACTCTCATGGATGGTCCGTGTTTTCGAGGCCCCTGTTTACTGCTACCACGAGATTGTGCATAACCAAATCGTCGTCGATCGCTTCCGCGAGTTGGGTGTCATCTTCGTCGATACAGTCGACGAAGTCCCTGAAGGAGCGCCCCTCATGCTCTCCGCTCACGGATCGGCGCCAGAGGTTGTCATAGCGGCACGCGACCACGGCAGATTTGTAGTCAATGCAGTCTGCCCTCTGGTAACCAAGGTCCACCACGAAGCCAAGACTCGCGCTCGCAAGGGCTACACGGTTCTCTATGTTGGTCATGCAGGGCACGACGAAGCAGTCGGGACTCTTGCCGAGGCACCCGAAGCCATACGCCTAGTGGAACACCCCGAGGATATTGAAGCGATAGCGGCAACGATTGCCGACCCCTCGCGGGTAGCGCTGCTAGCGCAGACAACTCTGGCCATGGGCGACTGGACGGACGTTATGGATGAGGCGCGTGAGCGATTCCCTGATCTCTGGACCGCGTCTCGTAATGATCTCTGTTTTGCCACTACCAATCGCCAAGAGGCACTTACGCTTATCGCCGATCGCTCCGATGCTGTAATCGTTATTGGAAGTGCAAACTCATCGAACACGCTGGCCCTCGCAAAGGTCGCCGAGAGCGCTGGCTCGCGCATTGTTCTGCGCATCGATGGACCAGAGGAACTTGATCTAAAGATGATCGGCGATGCCGAGATCGTAGGAGTCACAGCGGGGGCCTCCGCTCCAGA
The DNA here is from genome assembly GCA_945907055.1 of Bifidobacterium breve. Taxonomy (GTDB): domain Bacteria; phylum Actinomycetota; class Acidimicrobiia; order IMCC26256; family IMCC26256; genus IMCC26256. The sequence goes on from CAMDSG010000036.1 coordinate 6,939, forward strand.
GGAACTAGTAAACGCTGTGATTGCAAAGCTCGCGCCCTCAGAAGGTATCGAGAACGTGCGGGTTACTGACGAGGATGAGTATTTTCCACCGCCGCGAGAACTCAGAGAACTGCTCCCATCTCTTGACATCCTCCTCGCTGTCGCACTCGGAGGAGATCCAAAGAAAGCGCGAGAACTCGGTGGCGCCTTTCGAGACGACCGAACTGTCAGCGCCTCCGTGGTCCTTGAAACACTAAAGAACTAACAATGCTCGCGATAGATCTCGAGACAATCCGGGTCCCTCTGCATCTCATCAGCACTAGCCGGCATGCTTCTCGGCGTATTACTTGCTAGTTATTTATCGAGTTAGTGAAGCTCAGTAACCAGCCTTCTCCATCGCTTGATCGAAGAGTGCCTGCAACGAAGCCTGAAGCTGCTCAGTCATTGCAGTAATTGAGGAACGCTTCACCGCTCCGCCATCACGCGTCGGGGGGAAAATCGGCTCACCAATTACGACAGCAACGCGCCTTAACTTAGGGAGAACATGCCCGGAGGCGAGTATCTGCTCACTGCCACCGATTGCGACTGGAACGATAGGAACACCTGTCTTAATTGAGAGGTAGGCAGCCCCATCAAAGAACGGACCGAGCGTAGGGCCTGTTAGTCGTGTCCCCTCTGGGAATAGAGCGGTTGGCTCGCCCCCTTCAATACATGCCTGCGCCGTCCGAAGAGCAGCGCGGTCAGCACTGCCTCTATCAACTGGAAAGCCGCCCAATCCACTCAGTAATTTTGCCAGCAACGGCTTCTTAAATAGTTCCTGCTTGGCCATAAAGCGGATTCGCCTCTTGGTTGAGTAGGTAGCAAATGGGATATCCATAAGTGAACGGTGGGTTGGGGCAAGAATAAATGCACCCACCTTTGGCACGTTCTCTTTTCCGGTGACCCGGACGCGAAAGAGCACACGACATAGTGCAAGCACTAATGACCGAATAATCCTGTAGAAAATTATTGGAGCGCCTCCCTTGTTAGAAACTCGCTCACAATGGTCTCTACAACGTCATCTATTGTCATAGAAGTTGAGTCGAGCTTTAACGCATCTTGGGCTGCAATTAGTGGTGAGACCGATCGCCCCGAATCGATAGCGTCTCGACGTGCTAGATCGGCCTCGACCTCAGTGACGTTTGCCTCACGCCCCGCAGTGGCCTCGTCAATCACCCTCCGACGCGCACGCTCTGCATCGGTAGCAGTTAGAAACACTTTCACCAAAGCATCTGGGAAGACCACCGTGCCGATGTCTCGCCCCTCGACAACCGCTCCACCGTGCTGAGAAGCCCAGAAGCGTTGTTTCGCCACTAGAATCTCTCTAACACCTGGATGAGCAGAGACAGTCGAGACCTCATTGGTTACTAGCGAACCGCGAATCTCGTCAGAGATGTCTAAGCCATCAAGCATTACTCGGTCTGAGAGTTCAATATTCGCAGCCGCGGCTGCAGATGTGCACGCTTGATTATCCGTTGGATCAGCCCCAGCCATTATCACCGCATACGTGACTGCCCTATACATTGCGCCGGTATTTAGAACCTCTAGACCTAGCGCCTCTGCAACGGCGCGCGCGACCGTGGATTTACCCGCGCCAGCGGGTCCATCAATTGCGACGACTCTCACTAATTACTCTCGCGAAGGCGGGCTAAATCAATATCGAATCCTGGATATGAAACCTCTACGGCATCCCACCCAATAACCTCCGTGTTCCCAGCGGCTGCAAGCGCTGCTACTGCTGCGCACATTGCGATGCGATGATCGCCATGGGTCTCAACAGCTCCACCGACAAGAGAACCACCCTCTATCTTTAGGCCGTCATCCGTGGCTACCGCTCTGGAGCCGAGAGCGTTTAGCATCGCTACAGTTGTCGCTATGCGGTCACTCTCCTTGACTCGCATCTCCGCCGCTCCAGTAATGGTGGTCTCACCGACTGCAGTTGCGGCTGCTACGGAAAGAATCGGCAATTCGTCGATTATGCCTTCTCTTGACTTGATTACAACGCCGGCAAGAGGAGCCGACCTAACGGTAATGTCGCCTACGAGCTCTCCAAGACGCTCGTCAGTTATCTCTCTCTCGATATCTGCACCCATTTCGGTGAGTACATCTAGATACGAGACCCTTAGCGGATTCAGCCCTACCCCCCTGATGGTGATCTCCGAGCCAGGAACAATCGTTGCAGCGACTACAAAAAACGCTGCAGATGAAGCATCCCCAGGTATCTCGATAGTAAATGGAGCTAACGCACCCACGGCCCTAACCCGTACTGTTGTTGAGTTGAGAATCTCAATCGGCGCACCAAGAGCGCTAAGCATCCGCTCGGTGTGGTCCCGGCTTGGAGCGGGTTCGTGAATCTCAGTCCAACCACTCGCCTGCATCCCAGCAAAAAGCAAGGCACTCTTTACCTGTCCACTAGCAACAGAAAGGTCGTGGCGGCAGCCGGTTAGCGCTCCACCGTTGATCTGGATTGGTGAGTGTCCGTCTGTCGCTCCAATCTCTGCCCCCATCATCTGTAGCGGATCGACGATACGCGCCATAGGGCGAGAGGAGAGAGATTCGTCACCAATGAGTATTGAGCGGAAAGGTCTACCGACCAAAATGCCAGAGAGCATTCGCATCGTCGTTCCGGAATTACCACACTCAAGGGGCTCCTTCGACTCTACGAATAGGTCGTACCCACCACTCTCTATAGTTAACTCGCTCCCCGTTGCCGTTGCAGTTGCAGTTGAGTGAATCTCGAGCTGCTCGAGTACAGCGAGGGTGCTCTTTACATCTCCACCAAGGGAGAGTCCACGCAGTACTGATCGGCCATCCGACAAGGCGGCGAGAAGAAGCGCTCGATGAGAAATACCCTTGCAACCCGGGACAGATATCACTCCACGCAGAGGTCCCCCGGGCTTAAAAGTTGCCCTCGGAGCAGTAACCGAGTTACTCACAGTTCTCTCTTCACCGGGTGGTATCCAGAGAGGATCAGGGACTCAACGAGATGGGTGGCACGTTCATTGGGGACGACGATAACTAGCACGCCACTCTCTCCCTCAATGGAGTGGACGATCTCGAGATCAAGAATATTTACACCAAGACTTCCCGCAAGGGTTGTTACCTCTGCAAGTACCCCTGGCCGATCTGCAATAGGCGTTCGAATCTCTGCAAGCGGGCCGACTATTTCAGCGGATACAGGGAGCGCTCGACGAGAGTTTCTTGCTCTAGTCAGGAGTTCGAGGAGCGCATCACGATCGCCGCTCGCGACCATTGCGCGTACCTCGCCGAGGGCAGATACATAACTATCAAGCGCATCAACGATCGCATTCTTATTAGCCGCGCAGATATCAGGCCAGATTGCCGGGTGGCTAGCAGCGATGCGCGTCATGTCCCGAAATCCTCCTGCCGCTAATCGAAGCATCACCGCTGACCCGTCGCCGGCCTCTGAAGCGACATCCATCAAAGTCGTCGCTGCTAGTTGAGGGACATGACTAACCACAGCCACGAGAGCGTCATGCCTCTCAGGTTCAATCTCAATGACCTCAGCACCTACAGCCACAGCGAGGTAACGAGCAAGAGCATGTGCATCCTGATTGGTAGTTCCGGTTGGCGTCAAGACCCAAGTAGCCCCTACAAAAAGATCAGCAGCTGCACCATCCAAGCCGTCTTGTTCAGACCCAGCCATCGGATGCCCAGCGACGAAATACGCAGAGCGCTGCGTCAAAGACTCAACAGCTGAGACGACCGGCGCCTTTACCGACCCAACATCGGTCACCACCGGAGCACCAGCATCTAAAGCTGCAGCAACCTGCTGGGCGATGTTCGCTACCGGGACTGCAACAACTGCGATATCGCATGCGACGCAACTTGCTGTGAAATCTCTCGAGGCAGAATCTGCCGCACCCATGGCGACGCATCGATCTAGCGTCTCGCCATCTATATCCCATGCAACTACTCTGTGGCCTCGACTTCGTAATGCAAGACCAATTGAGCCACCCATTAGTCCGACTCCAATTACGAAAACATCCATGGCTAACTAACCCGGTAGATCGTCACGGAGTGAGCGTGCGCCCTCAAGATAAACATGGGAAATCTCGCTGCGCGTCAGATCGCTGTATACATGCATAAGTACGCGAATCACACGCTTCATAGATCCCTCAATCGAGAGTTCGCGAGCGCAGATCAAGGGGACATCCCCTAGCCCTAATGCTCGTGCAGCGGTGGCCGGAAACTGCGAGACAAGATCATCGGTGGCGGTGAAGATGATGCTCACTATGTCGTCAGGGAGTATTGAATTTCGGTCAAGCATCTCAGAGACAACTTGACGCGTACGCAGGGAGATTTCATCGGCAGAGTCGATATCGCATGTAATCGCTCCACGGAGGGCAAAGAGTCTCACGGTCATGGAGGTTAGCGCCGCTGAATACCCGGGGCGGGCCGATTACCGGTTGCCCCGTGGAGGCTGCGCACCTCAGATTGAGTGAGCACTCTCCAATCTCCAGGGGATAATGCGGGGTCAGCAATTGGCCCGATTCGGACTCTAATTAACCTGCGTACCGGATGCCCAATAGCCTCACACATGCGACGCACCTGCCGATTACGCCCCTCATGGATGGCGATACTTATTGCGGCATTACCTCCATGCTCGTCAGTAAGCGTGACGGTTGCGGGAGCGGTAGGGCCGTCCTCTAGCTCAATCCCCTCTCGGAGTTGGCGCAGCGCCGCTCGAGTTGGAATCCCTCGAAGTTCGGCAAGATATTCCTTCTCCACTCCAAGAGATGGGTGCGTTAGGGCTTGGGCGAGATCGCCGTCGTTGGTGAGAACAATTAGGCCTTCGCTATCGAGGTCTAGTCGACCTACAGGAAAAATGCGCTGGTCGCTAGGCAGAAGATCAAGGACTGTCTGGCGACCTTGTGGATCGTGGGCAGTGGTTACTACTCCGCGCGGCTTATTAAGTAGGTAATGCACGAGATCCGCACGAGTTGTGACTATTACGCGGTCGAACTCAATTACATCAGACTCTGGATGCACTCTGCGCCCGAGTATCGCAACCTCACCATTGACTCTGATGCGGCGCCGAACGATGTAGTCCTCGCAGACCCGACGCGAGCCAATGCCAGCACGGGCGAGTACTTTCTGAAGACGGTCTCCATCTGGATGAGGATTTATCTCGACCAGGATTGAGTCGTCGTCGAGTGGGCTCTCCTCGAGGTTTGACATGTTTTCCTCAGGAATCAGAGTTAACTGGGGCCGAGTCAGTACTGCCTTCAATAGCCACCGTCTCATCAGAGACCGACCCGATTACTGACTCCACTGACCCCGCAGCAGCCTCATCATCTAAGTGCGCGGACGCCGGCACAATACGAAGGCCGCGCTCTAATGCCTCGACTACCTCGGCTCCAGGAACAAACTCAGAGAGAGTAGGCAGATCTGCAATCGAGTTGAGGCCCATTCTCTCAAGGAATAGACGGGTAGTTCCGTAGAGGAT
>CAMDSG010000037.1 GCA_945907055.1 Bifidobacterium breve
GTACCTAGGTCGGTCACCTCAAAGCCGTCTGCTGCGGCGACAGCAACAAGGTGCTGCTTCAGTGCAAAACCTGCGTGGTCTGAACCGAATACGACCCTCACGAAAGGTCACGATTCTGACTCATGCGGCTGTGGAAGGTTTCTCCTCTAGAAGGCATCGCTTCACTCTAACGCCGAGCCACCGAATTCAACGTGCCGCTAGCGCGCCCCGGCATCTCTATATGCAGCCATCAACCCCTCAAGGTGGCCTGGCCAATCAAGCGGGGCGAGTTCGGGGGGTGATGTGTAGTCAGCGGGGGCAGCAGCAAACATGCGTAGGCGATCTGATAGTGCCTGCGCGTCTCTGGATTTAAACAGCAGTGCAGATGCCTTAGGGCTGACCAACTCGGGAATCCCCCCGGCCTCAGCCCCAATTACTGGAATTCCCCGTGCACGAGCCTCATTCAGAACAATCGGAGCAGGGTCACTCCATTCAGATGGCACTACGAGGCAGTCGATCTCATTAAAGAACTGCTCCTTCATATTCCCCCCTACCCAGCCAAGTGCCTCGACGCCAGCAACACTAGGAGCAGCACCACTAGGAGCAGCACCACTAGGAGCAACAGCAGCGTTCTGGACCTCTCCAAGAAGTGGCCCGCGACCCCCGACAAGTAAGCGCGATCCGCGAATATCTGCAGCCTTAAATGCGCTCAGAAGCGTGGCGACTCCTTTGTAAGCAGCGAGCTGGCCTAGATAACCAAAGACCGGTGCAGCGACATCTCGAACCGGGCGCGGCTCCGGAGGGCTCTCTACTGGGTTATATAGAACACGCACGCGCCCCGATGCCCAGGCGAGTCGATCGTGCTCCGCAGCAACTGCCTTTGAGACTCCTAGCACTACGTCGGGGGCGTTCCCTCGAACCTGGCGCTCACGCACGGCCGTAATAGCAGCGCACCCCCTACAAGAGGTAGTGCAGGCTGTGCCGTCTCGCTGCACCATTGACGTGCGTTGGCAGAGCAACCAGTAATCGTGGAGCGTGTGTACATGGGGAATCCGCATCTTCCCTGGCCTAGTTAGCGCCACAGCCGACATACCTTGAACCGTGTGAGAGTGAACAACATCAGGCGAAAACTCACTTATCGCCTTCTCAAGAATCGATGCCGTGTCAGGGTTCCAAACATCCCTAAGGTGCATCAATGCCCTCTTTGAGGCAGGTTGACTCGCAAATTCCTGCAACGGATATGGCTTGGACGGAACCTGCGCTATTACACGCTCCCCGGGAGATCCATATGTAACAACCCCAACATCATGGCCAGCATCGACGAGTCGGTCGGCTAGCTGGGCAGCATGGAGTTCGGCTCCGCCAAGAACTGCAGGCGGCCAGAGACTTGAGAGCAATAATACGCGCACGACATTGCGTAGGCTACAGCCCAGGCGCGATGTGCGCGACCGAGAATGAACTCAGGCAGGGTCTTATCCGTACCGCAATCGTGCAAGACCATCTAGTCCAGACGGGTGGAGCAGAGCGCGTCCTCCTTGCCATGGCGCGGTCGCTCCCCCGGAGTGAGATCTACACATCTTTTTACGAGCCAACCGCTACGTACCCAGAGATGGCCAGCCTTGATATCAATACCATGCCGATTAACCGGATCAATGCTCTCCGCTCGCACCACAGGATCGCCTTCCCACTTCTTGCGCCGTCATTTAGCGCTACGAAAATTGATGCAGATGTCACCGTATGCGCCACCGCCGGCTGGTCGCATGGAGTGCGCACCTCCGGAGCCAAGGTTGCCTACTGGTATGCCCCCGCTCGCTGGCTTTACCAACTCGACGAGTACGCAGGGACACGCAGAGCCGTGTGGGCTGCGGCCAAGGCTATGGCTCCATTTCTTGGCCCTTGGGACCGCCAAGCTGTCGCCTCCGTCGATCGGCACATCGCTCTATCAAGCGTTATACAGACGAGAATAAGAGAGTTGTACAGAGTCGAGGTTGATCTACTCGCGCCGCCATCCACGTTTACAGCCGATGGGCCGATCGATGATTCCTTAGGGATAAATCCAGGATTCATTCTCTGTGTAGCTCGCTTGCTCCCCTATAAGAATGTTGATGTCGTGATTGAGGCGATTAAGCGCACGCCACATCTCCAACTTGTCATCGTTGGTCGCGGCCCAGAGGCTGAGCGCCTCAAGTCATTAGCCCCAAAGGGCACTGTTTTTCTAGAGGGAGTTACCGACGCTCAACTCAGGTCGCTCTATCGAGACTGCTGCGCATTAGTCGCGGCCGCTCACGAGGATTTTGGGCTGACCCCACTTGAGGCCGCAGCGTTTGGCAGGCCCAGTGCGGTACTCGCATCCGGGGGGTTTCTAGATACCGTGATCGATGGCGAGACTGGAGTCACCTTCAAAACTTCCACCCCAGAAGAAGTATCAGAGGCAATCAACCGGGTAACGAGTGAGACATGGAGCGAACCCGCCCTAATCGCTCGCGCAGATACATTCTCCGAAAAAGTATTTGCAACGCGCCTCAACGAGATTGTTGCAACAACTGCAAGCGACCGAAGAACTGCGTAAAGCTCTGAGGCCCTATCCGCGCGCGGACGCAGAGAGTGCATCGCTGTAAGACTCAACAATAGATTTAGCGACGATTGCCACAGAAGGAATCCAACTCGGTATTACCGGAGCATGGTGCTGGGTGGTGAATCGCGCCGCCACAAGAATTGCATCATGCCAACCCTTCGAGTCATCAGGGTCTAGGTGCACGGCGCCTCCATTCGCTACCTCAACAAGTGCGGGGTCAGTAGATGCGATCACCTGCGTCCCCACCGCCATGGCCTCAACAATCGGCAGACCATAACCCTCTTCACGCGATGGGTAGAGGAGCGCTGTGGCGTGCTCGTACATCCACCTCAAAGATGCGTCGCTCGCACCGACCACTCGCCGAGCCGAGCCTTGACTTATCAAGGAGTCAATCCCTCGAAGCGTCTCCTGGCTCTTCCAGCCACCACTCCCGACTACTACCAGAAGCATCCCCGTCTGCTCAAAGACGCTGGGCCATACGCTGATCAGGGCATCGAGGTTCTTCCTAGGAGAGAGGTCGCCTACAGCAAGACAGAATTTGGTATCCACTAACTCCTCAACCGACTCTGCGGGGGCGGAGAAGAGTTCGCCCCCAAATGGCAGACCAACTTTTCTCGACTTCGAGCCCCATTTAGCGTTGTGTGAAGCAACAGAGGCAACTACCGCCTCTGTATGCGTCACAATCGCATCTGCTCGCTCAATGGATTCAATATATTGCCGCGGAAGTAAAAATCGTTTCGCTAGACGGAACTGCCTCGCATTATGCAGAAGGGTTAGGTCGTGAACTGTAAGCACCCCAGCCAAACGAGAGACTGGGAGCACGTGCTTGCTTGCGTGGATGAGCTCAGCCCCTCTCTTCGCAAACTCACCACCAAGACGCCACCGGACCCAAGCAGCCTGCGCTATCTGTCCGCTATGAGGTATCGAGATCACATCGGTAACGTTGCTTGGGAGCCCAAGGTCTCGGTTTTTTGCCGCAGCCTCGGGTAGAGCCAGCACTAGCTCAATATCGGTTTGAGTCCCCATAAGAGTGATCAACTGCCGGCCCACTCTTGCTATGCCGTCATGCCTATCAAATGTCTCCGCGACTAATCCAACGCGAAGCGTCAAGGCGTAACTCGCTGCCACTCGAGAGAGGGGCTCGAGGATTCCTCCCCAAGAATCTCGACCCCGCGTATCGGAGCCGTATGAACCACGGGTGCCGACTCACTCTCGTTGACTCCTCTCATTCGAGGCGCCATCGTTGAGACAATCGCGAGCATGAGCCAGAAGAGGGCATCCATTGGGATCATCTCAAAATATGACGCAACAAAACATGCCCCCATGATTCCGAGAACCTGAGCCGACCACCCGGCAGCAAAATGCTTATCTTCCTCCGCTACGCGCTTCTCTACATACCTCCCAGTCAGAAATGCGGAGACAAGAAGTGAGACAAAAAGCCAAAGGCCAACAAGCCCTATCTCCAAGCCCACCTTCAGATAAGCATTATCCGCTTGGAATGTTTTCACTCCCAGAGCGGTCGGGGCCGCAGTTGTTGCCACCTTCTCAGCTGCGGCTCCAGTCGTGCCGATCCCGTCGCCGATCGGGTTGCTCCAGACCGCCCCGCCGCGATCCGCCCAAGATGTTGTTCGAACATTGAGGCTGTTGGACTGCAACGCCGCACTCGTGAACGAACTCCCACCAGGCAGAAATAGAAGCGCAGCGAACGCAAGCGGAATGAAGGCAACGAGGATTTTATAGCGATGAAACGCAAGGTAGAGAAGCCCTATTCCTAGCCCGAGCCAAGCACCACGCACATAGGCAAACACGATCGCAACGCCAATTAGGGGGAGAGAGAAGAGGAATATGCGATTACGGAGGCGCTTTGGATCTGCAATGGCACGGGGAAGTGCTATGAGGACCGTGAGCATGAGGTAGAACGCGAACGGAAACGGCTGGTTAAAAGTGGAGAATGATCGCAGGCGCCAACCATTCGCAAACCTAATGACCTCGTTGTAGGGGTATCCCAATGCAGCGAGTTGAGCATGCCCGAGAACTTGCTGATAGATGCCGTAGATGGAGGTAACTATCGCGATGCCGATAAATATATTTATCAACTGATCGCGATCATCTCGGTTGAGAGGGCATCTCCATACCACGACAGCAATCAAGATATTGAAGTATGAAATTCTCAGCCCAATTAGAGCTGTTCCCATTCCGACCATCGGTACTGTGATGACTGCAATTGCAAACAGAACTGCAACTGCAGGCACCCAACCCGGCACGCGTCTCCCACGGGCACCACGTGCATCAGATGGGCATAGGAATGTTGCGATTAGGAGGCCAAGGACGAAAGCCTCTTTCCACCCCTCAGCCCATACTGGGATTGGGACTATGTAGTGGAGTCCATCAAAAGGGATCAAAGCAGCAAAAATCAGAATCCCTGTCTGAGGACGCTTCACAACTATTAGCCCTAGCGGGATCAATACGGCGAGAAAAATAAGGTAAGGCCAGAGACCTGTAATGACACCTAGGGATGCAACCACCACTCCTACGGCTATGGCCAAAGCGGTAGGGAGGTCGAGACTTGCGAGACTAAAACCGCGAAGTCGAGGGTTTTGAAGCAGACCAACCATGACCACAGATACTACCCGTGGTTCAGAACGAGTTGAACGGCGCGTATCATGTCGCCATATGGATCTAGCAGCACATTTTCGAATAATCGCCAGAGCATGGAAGCAGATTCTTATCGCAGGGGTATTGGTTGCGGTAGCGATGTTCTTCTGGTCAAACAGGGCAGAGAGAGTCTACGAAGCAACTGCTCTTCTAGCCGTTACACCGAGCGATACTGGGCTCGGGATTAACGCAGATCAAGCAACCTTTTTAGCCAAGAGTTATGCGCTATACGCAGAGACACCGCGCGTCACCGCAGCGGCGGCAAAATCCTCAGGACTCAATATCACGGCTAACGATGCAGACTCGTTAATCTCGGCCTCTGCTGTTGGGGACCTTGGATTCTTAGAGGTATACGCAGACGGTCCATCTGTCTCCGATGCGGAGAAGCTTGCCAGCGCGGCGACCGTAGCGCTCATAGATGCTGTACGAGCACAGCAGACCGCCTCACTAGCCCAAGACATTGCGCCAATTCAGGCACAGCGCGTGATTCTTCAGAAGCAACTGAGCGACCTTCCAGCGTTCGATCCTCAGGCAGCAAGTATCCAAGCGAATATTGATGCCCTCAATCAAGTAGAGGCAGAGAGGCGCGCGCAGCCAGCCAATCGCGTCAATGTTGCAGCGAGTGCCCACGCACCCTCAACGCCAATCTCGCCACACCCGACGCGCTCCGCTGTAGTTGCGTTTCTGCTGACGTGCATCCTCGTTGGAGAACTCATTGTTGCTAGCAGAGCAATTGGGGATCGCATTGGCCGCACCGGTGACGACGACGCAGACGTTGCACGAATTACCGGCCTACCTGTACTTGGGCGTATACCTAAGGGTGAAGGCTTTGAGACCGTTGAGGCATTCAGGGTCTTGCGCACCAACCTCATGGTCCTAGAGGCCGCAGGGAGGCCGCGCACGGTAGCGGTAGTAAGCAACACACAAGACGCAGGTAAGTCTTTTATCTCTATCAACCTCGCCCAGTCCGCATCTGCACTTGATGACAAGGTCGTACTCATCGATGCCGACCTTCGCCGCCCGACAATCCACGAACGACTTAGCGTTCCCCGCACGCCTGGACTCACCTCAGTATTGCTCGGCAGCGATCTCTCAGAGGCCCTGCGCAAGGTAGCTGAGAGCCCGTTCCTTAGAGTTCTCTCTAGCGGACCCCCCGTCGAGGACCCCTCCGCCATTCTTGGTGCCCGTGCATTTCGCGTAGTACTTGACACGCTTCGCGCAGTGCGCCTTGTTGTTGTCGACACTCCACCATCAGGGCTCTTCTCGGATGCGTTAGCAGTGGCATCTCAATGTGACGCCACGATCTTTGTTCTTGACCTTAAGAACAGTAAGCAGCAGCAAGTGCGTCAGGCACTAGAGGAGCTTCAGAGGTCCGGCGCAAATGTTGTTGGAGTCGTAGTTAACCGCACCGAGGTTGTTAACCGCTCCGCTTACTACGAGGCATAGATCAAGCCACTCAAGGTGCGCTGAGCCTGTGTTTCGAAGACGGTATCGGCGCGAAGGAGCATCTAACTTCTCCCTGGATCTAACTGCGCCCTGGATCTAACTGTGATGGATCAATCTCAGTTTGTTGATCTACCATGTGCGCTTCACGAGCTAATGCTCTGAGGCCTCCGGGCCCATCTATCTGCAAGAAATGAAGCGCTAAGAAGAACCCAAGCCCCGCGATCGAGACCGCTACCCACCAAGGCATAAACCGCTCCGTAGCGAGCCAAATCCCAATCATCACCAGCGCTGCAAACAATGTCTTCGCCGTCGCCATAATTGGGAGTGGCCTTACGCCGTTCACGCGCAGCGCACCTATCCCCAATGCGACGCATACAACTGACTCAGTGACGATCGTTGCCCAACCGGACCCGTTGAACGAGTAACGCGGAATCAAAATTAGGTTTAAGCCAATATTTATAACTACACCGATCAGCATCACAAGTGGGTAAAGCAGCCTCTTCCCAACAGCAATAAGAATGATCAGCGAAAGCAGCGTAAAGAAATGGAGCGTCTGCCCAATGACAAGAAGCCGCGCTGCATAAGTCGATGAGGAGTATCGATCCGTGTAGAGGAGCGGCACTAAGTGGTCTGCCACCAAGAAGAAGCCGACCCCTGCCCCTACCGCAGCAACGATCAAGAGCAGGTATGCCTGCCGAACAGTCTTGTGGAACGCCCCAAGATTCCCCTTGGCCCAGTGCCCAATGAGCAGTGCCGCTGCCGGAGCAATTACTGCCCCCGGCACAGCCCCTAGAAGATCCGAGAACTTGTAGGCGACGCTGTAGGACCCGACAGCACGAAAGGTACCGAGGATAGAGAGCATGACAATATCAATGCGGAAGTAAATGGTGTCGAGCGCAGAACCGAGTGCAAGCGGCGCGGCCTCACGAAGCCAAAGTCCCCAGCGGTGAAGATCTATCCTCACGCCTAGGGTCGCAACATTTCGGCTAGCGAAGAGCAAAAGCACTACGAATACAAGGCTATTAAGTACGGTTGCAGACGCAAAGGCAATCGGCGACCCTAACCCGCCAAAGACAATCGCAACGGTTAGCGCTAGCTGTACAACCTGCCCAGCGAAGAGAGCAATCGCCACGCTTCGCATCCAGAGGCGAGCAGTAAATAGGAGCGCTATCCCCCAACCGGCGGAGAGAATTACGAGATTAAGGCCAGCGACAGCGGTCACTTCAACCACGTTGGAGGGGTAGGACCCGATGGTGACCCATGCCATCGCAATTGCATATGCGCATAGGCCGATGGCTGTGCGGAGCCCTATATACGCCCCGACTATCTCCCCGACGTTCTCATCTGCCTCTATCACTTCCGATACCACAACTCGCCCTAAGCGGAAGTCAGAGATAAGGCCCACGATCCCAAGGAGCCCTAAGACAAAAGAAAGTTGGCCCCATGCTCGCTCAGTGAGGTGCTGGACAATGAGTACTGTTCCGAGCCACCCAAGAACAGCGACGCCGTACCTGCCTGCAATTAATGAGCCTGCTCCGTTAAGCAAGGTCCGAGCTGCTCGGGGCTGGCTCGCCGGTGTTGATGCTGCGATCTTGCCCTCCCTTGAACGCCGTCAGCCTTGAGGCTGAATCCTAAATACCCCGACAGCCTAAGAGCGAGTGAACACCCTCATACTGATTGATTGCATAAACACATACAGTGTGTGTACCCAAATCAGTTGCCACATCGATACTAAATCCATGCTCCTTCCCATGAGCAGGGAAGATTGGTGCTAGGTCGGGGCGACTTAATCCAGCTATCTCAACCGTGGCCACCCCGTCTACATAGACATGAATGGTTAACGCCGACGCGGTATCAGGATCAATCGCCCATCCATTCACGCTGAGTCCAGAGGGCGTGCGTGTAATTGCATCAAGAGATCCAATAGGCGTGTGGAGAATGTTAACAACGCGACAACCCAACAGGGTCTGCGCTCCAGGACCGGCGTTGATGCCCCAGGCGCATATGCGTGTTGGGCCCTCTAATGGAGTCTCAACTACTTGATCAAAGCCGTGGTTATTGCCGTATGCGGGGAAGACGTTGCCGACATCCTGGCGGCGAGTATCAGCAGTCGTGGCTACTCCATCAGAATCAACATATATATGAACGAAAATAGGATCGACAGTCTCCGGGTCAATAGCCCATCCACCGACACGTACCCCACCGGGCACGCGAACGACTGTGTCGAGTGACCCAACAGGCGAGGTTTTAATAAACACATCGCGGCACCCAAGTGGCGTCGTGGTGCCTCGACCAGCAGCGTTCAATGCATAGAGGCAGAAATTATGGAGTCCTGGCGGCGCGGTGAAAGAAGCAGAGAAGCCGTGATTATCTCCATATGCAGGGAAGATTGACCCCAAATCTGCACGCCTCTGATCAGAGTTTGTTGCTCCAACGAACGTATTTCCATCCATCCAAATGTGCACTGCGGGGGAAGCAGTCGAGTCGCCATCGATACTCCAGCCGGTGACGTTAAGTCCACCGACACCACTCGTGGCAGTCTCAACAAACCCAAATGGCGACGAGGTGACCCAGACGTCTCTGCATGAAAGCATTGTGTTAGTTCCGTCGCCAACCCCAACTGCAAGTGCACAGACGTTGTGCACTCCCTCAGGAATAGCGACCGTCGTATCAAAACCATGGTTCGGGCCGTAGGCCGGGAAGGCTGCATCTAAAGGCAGGCGCGCGTCATCCGCCGTCACTCTCCCTAAGAGTTGGAAACCCTCCATCCAGATCAAAACATCAATTGCCCCGGCACGATCAGGATCGATCGTCCACCCCTGAACGCGAATACCTGACGGAGTCACCGAGAGCTTATCTACCCAACCGATCGGGTTACTACCCGCAATTCTCTCCCCGCCGCTAGGGGCAGGGATTGTTGTTGTAGTCGTTGAAGGCGGCGTTGTCGTAGTTGTAGTTGTCGTAGTAGTGGTGGTGGTGGTGGTCGTAGTAGTTGTCGTCACAGATCCGCCGTTGGCTACTGCTTGGTAGGCCGCGTATGAGGGCTTCTGACTGAAGTCTCTTCGCAACAACCCAAAGTTGTCGTCATAGAAGCCGGCGTTTGAGCCAGAGTCGCGATGCTGGTGCCAGAATAATGGACCGGTAAACGCTCCATAAGTTGTGCTCCAGCCACGGTAATAGTCAGATACAAACTGCGCTTGCTGAGCCTCGGAGACCGATCGCCCCGCGTGTGTGCCGGTAGGTGCACCTGCCTCGGTACCCCAAATCTTCTTAGTGCTGTCAGAGTTGTTGGTCATGATCTGGTGCAGCGAAGCAGTCTGAGTAAACGCATTCCACGATTGACCACCTAGCGGGTTATATGGATACGAGTAAGGGTGATGCCCAACGGCATCGAAGTAGCCGCGAGCTCCCCGGGCATATAGCCCTGAGAGGAACGTCGTCGGTGCAATCTCTGTGCCATCAGCAGCATCAGGCGCAGGCGAGAGCCCACCGGTTACAACTGTCGCGCCAGGGTCGGCAGCTTTGATGGCTGGGTAAGCAGCAATTAACAGCGCGCTATAACGATCAACGCTTGGCTTGGGCTGAGCGAAGGGTCCATGGTTTGGTTCGTTCCATATCTCCCAGGCTGTGACACTCCCGCGAAGCGTGGCGTTTGAGGAGCGTGCTCCGTAGCGCTCCGCTGCAGCTCGTACAAAGTTGCCATAGGCGCTTACATCAGTAGGGATGCACTTGTTGCTTCCGGCAGGGCAGTCAGACGGGCGAGCCCACGGAGGCGAGTAACCGAGTTGCCCCAAGACCTTGAGCCCTCGTGCCTGTGCACCAGCGACAATACGATCCGTCGATCGATCCCAGCGCCAGGTTGTTGGTGACTCGTATTGAATTGAGTTCCAATCAAAGTCAACGCGGATCCATGATGCTCCTGTTGCAGCGATTGCATCCATGTCCCGATTGAAATCAGCGTTCGACTCCCAGAGAATCCCCGACCCGCTCGCAATTCCCATGACAGGTGCGAGCCCTGCGGCCGTAGCACTAGGGGCGTTAGATGTCACTAGCCCTGCTGCTGCAAGTGCTGTTACAGAGAGTGCAGCAATTAGTCGCCGCGCTCTGCTCATATTCTGGAGACCTTCAAGCCTGTTAATCACGTAGGGCTTCTCGGCTCAAACGGAGTAGGCCTTTAGGCTTGGTTCGTGTATTTAAAGGTGGAGAGCTATGAAGCCCCAGCAGTGATCGCCATTCAGGTCGATCCCTCTCGCCGAGTACCTAGAAAAGAAAAGGCCCCGCATCGCTGCAGGGCCGAGGCTAGTTCTATCGAGACTGGTTCTATCGAGAAATGCGTCTACCGAGACGCAAGAAGTCGAGGCTTACTTTGCTACTCCCCGCGAGCGCAGATCAGTGCGAAAGGCGTAGCAAGGAGTATCCGGAGATCGGTCAAGAATCCAACTGAGTCGCAGTAGCTCAAATCAACATCGACGCGCTCATGCATAGCCTCGCCTTTGCCGCGCTCACTGACCTGCCAAAGGCCTGTGAGCCCAGGGCGCACGTCATGGCGCAGGTGCTGCCATGGCTGATATTTCTCTACGACGATTGGGAGCTCTGGGCGTGGGCCGATGATGCTCATATCGCCTCGCAGAACATTGACGAATTGGGGCAACTCATCGATCGCAGTAGCGCGAAGCAACTTTCCGAGTCGCGTGTGGCGTGGATCAGATGTTGACTTATGGGTCTTGCGCCTGTCGCTATCCACGACAACACGCTCTTGCCTGCGGTCGGCCTTCATTGTCCTGAACTTCAATACGGTGAAAGGAACCCCACCTTTTCCGATGCGTTCCTGGCGAAAGAGGATGCCCTTTCCGAGCGTTAAACGCAGCGCGATTGAGGTGAAGAGGAAGATTGGAGAGAGAACCACCAGAATGACTGCTGCGAAAAACCGGTCGCAAGTCGGCTTAACAAAACGCAGATAGAGACCGTCCTGCACCCCAACTTCCGCGACCTCACGAGCAAGGACTAGATGCCGAGAGGAGATCGGCGCAGCATCAGCAGCGGTATGAATCATGCTGCCTGATCGTCGTGAGGATGCCTCTACTTGAGCCATAATTTTATTCTCTACTAATTAGCTTCGGTAATGAGAACTAGGCGTTGCGGTTCCGACGAGAGAGTCGAACCATCGCTCCACCACCGAGTGCAGCTGCTCCACCAAGGGCTAGGAGCCCTACAAGATCGCCACCAGTAACCGGGAGACCATTTGAGTCAACAGCGACTGTCTTGACCCGAGTTACCTCTTCGCCAAGAACATCAGTGGGGATAGTCGTGGTGGTGGTATCGACACAACCCTCCATTACCGCGAGGCAAGATGGGTCAGGCGGGTAAGCAGCATGGGCAGGGATGGCACCCAGCATGCTTGCGGAGATACCAGCACTCGCTACTAATGCGGAGAAGCCAATCGCTCTAATTCGATTCATGAAGTGTTCCTCTCAATTGAGCGCCAATGAGGGGGCCAGGCGCTAGGACT
>CAMDSG010000038.1 GCA_945907055.1 Bifidobacterium breve
GCGCGGCGCTCCTGAACCATGACTGAGTGAATAAACGCAGTGGCAGTGAGCCATGGGAGAAGTGATGCGTTCTCAACCGGGTCCCAAGCCCAGTAACCGCCCCAACCGAGTACCTCGTAAGACCACCAGGCTCCGAGGATGATCCCGAGAGATAGAAAGCCCCACGCGATCAGAGTCGTTCGGCGCGTATCTGCGAGCCACCCCTCACCGACGCTCCCAGTAATTAGTGAGGACATAGCAAACGCAAACGGCACTGTGAAGCCCACATACCCGAGATAGAGCATCGGTGGGTGAAACGCCATGAGCGGGTGATTCTGAAGGAGTGGGTTTGGGCCACGCCCATCGAGGGGCGCCCCACCGGCAACAAGGCGGAATGGGTTCGCAGGGCCGAGCACTAGCAAGAAGAAGAAGAGAGCAACCCCGAGCATCACAATCGTCGCCCAAATAACAAGCGGCTCTGATGCACGCTTGCGGAAGTGGCGAACCGTTACCCCTATGTAACCCGAGAGTATTAGAACCCATAGAAGTATCGATCCGGCCAGAGCCGACCAGAGACCGGTAATAGTAAATAGCAGAGGGGTTGAGCGAGCGTTGTTCTCTGCGACATAGCGAATCGTAAAGTCGTGGCTAACCAGCGCCCACTCCATAATTCCCACGGCTGCCAATGCGGATACCAAAAGAACCGCAACACATTTGCGCCCTACAGCGAGCAGTGCATCGTTTTCTCGCTGCAGCCCAAGCAGAAGGCTTGTTATGCCAACAACGCATGCACCTCCTCCAAATGCAAGTGCAAGAACTCCTAGTGTCGCCTTCACGCGTTACCCACCTAGATCAGCCCCGCGGAAGCGATGTTGTCGTAGTGACCTTTACCTTCGGCGGGGTGTACTGCTCGCCATGCTTAATCATTATGCGGTCAGAGTTAAAGGCTGCAACCCCACTCGCTGTTGCGGCACCCCATGCACCCTCGCAGAGAACCGGTGCACCTGGCTTAAAGAGTTGGGGCGGGTCTCCCCGATGGTTGATAGTGACGGTCTTCTTACCGTCTGTAACCTCAAAGCGCACACCGGTGCTCGTCTCAGAAATTGTCCCCGGGACAACAGCTCCCGCAAGCCTAAAACGCGCCTCAGAACTACGTATCTTCACGGCCTCTGTGACGGTCCGGTAATAGACGACGTTCCCAGATAGTTGCACGGCAAGCCCAATAATCGCGATAACCGCCACCGTGCAGATTCCGATTGCTACCCAAGCGCGCCGCCCCTTCACTGATCTAGACCGTTCTCTGGCTTTGGAGCAGCAGGCTTAAATAATGTTTTCTCTCCGCGAGCAACTGCCGTGCGCAGTGCGATGCGCAGCGCATACCCGCCAAGCACTAACCCGGTGATCGCCCAGGATGCAATCACAAATCCTGCATCGGTCATTTGACACCCCCAGATCGCTGAAGAATGGCGGCATCTAGTGCAGTCTCCTCAAGCCCTTCCTCAAGATAGGCGAGTTGATATCTACGGTTCATAAGCGAGACGTAGAGAAGAGTGAATGCAACTACGCCGATCCAGAGTGTTAGCGCCATGACCCCCTCAATCTCGGGATTCAACTCTGGGTTAAAGACCGTCGCCTTTTGGTGGAGTGTTCGCCACCAGTCAACGGAGAAGTGCACGATAGGTACATCAATAAAGACAATCACAGCAGTTATTGCACTGCGGCGAGCGCGCACGATTGGCTCGGCCGGCACTGCTCTAATTGCGAGGTAACCAAGGTAGAGGAAGAAGAGAACCGCAGTGGAGACAAGGCGAGCGTCCCATGCCCACCAAACTCCCCAGACTGGGCGACCCCAGAGCGAGCCAAGAAGAAGCGTAAGACCAGTAAAAATAAGCCCTATCTCGGCAGAGGCCCCAGCGACGCGATCCCAGACTGCAGAACGAGTGCGCGGCCATAACCAGAGCAGTGATGCGAGTGTTGTGATGCCGAATGCAACGTATGCGGCCCATGCAGCGGGAACATGTAAATACATAATCCGCTGCGCATCGCCCTGAACGACATCGGCCGGCGACGCCCATAGACCAAAGAAGGTCAGCGCCCCAATCGAAATAAGTGTGAGGGCATCAACAACACGCCCAACGGCACGCGGGAGTAATGCCGAGCGATCATCCCTATTCTGTCTCTTCTCGCTCATGTGTCCTCCCACAATGGGCCAAAGGCAAGCATTCCAACTCCTGTATATAAAAGTGCAAAGACTGTAAGCAATGCGACCCAGGGCCAAGCGTTACCCGGGACTCCCTCGAGGCCATCCTCGAAGGCGCGGGTTGCGCCGAGCATTACCGGTGCCAATACGGGGAGCAGCAGCAACGGAAGCAGGGTCTCACGTGCTCGCAATCCAGCAGCGAGTACTCCGTACAACGTACCGGCAGCAGCGAGCCCAATAGTGGCGGCTGAGGCCGTTGCTAGCAATACAACCACGCCATGTACCTCAACCCCGTACAGGACCACGACGGTCAACCCGAGCACGGCCTCCAGAATCGCGAGTTGAACTGCAATCGCTATCGCCTTACCGATAAATACTGATGACCCGTCTAGCCCGGCGAGCCGGAGCCCATCGCGGGCGCCATGCTGCTGCTCAATCGAGAAGGCACGCCCAATTGCCAATAGCGCAGCCAAGAGAACCGTTATCCAGAACAATCCAGGAGCAACCCGAGCAAGGATTCCGCGATCGGGGTCAAGGGCGAAGGCAAATAGCAGCACCACAATTGCCCCGAACGGGAGCACCTGCGAGAGCAAGATTCGAGAGCGCATCTCTATACGTAGATCCTTACCAGCGATGAGTTTTATCTCGGAGAACGCGTTCATGCTTGCTCGATCAAGTATGCGCGCCCGCCGCGAATTGAGAACTCCCTATTAGAGAGTGCGCGTGTGCGCTCTAACTCGTGACTCGCGATGATGACTGTTCGCCCAGTGGCATCTGTCTCACGCAGAATCTCATCAAGTATCTCGCGGCCCTCGGCATCCAAGCCAGCATGAGGCTCATCCAGGAGAAGTAACTCTGGGTCGCGCCCAAACGCAGCGGCGAGAGCAAGTCTTCTGCGCTGCCCTGCCGACAACCTCGAGTGAAGCACCCCCGCTACATGCGATAGCCCTAAGCGCTCCATTGTGCTCTCCCCAATTGCTGCTTTACGCCCAGACGCTTTAGCTGAGAAGATGAGGTTCTCGCGCACCGTTAGGTCGTCGTAACAGAATGTGTCATGCCCAACGAGTGCAAGACGCCGACGGTGACTAACCCGATCAGTATTTAGATCGAAGCCCAATACGCTGCCGGTTCCAGAGTGCAGCGGCACCAGCCCTGCAAGCAGGCGAAGGAGAGTGGTCTTGCCCGCTCCGTTGGGGCCGGACAGCAGAGTTATCCCGCCGGCATCGAGATCTAGATCGAGTCCGGCGAGTGCAGGGAACCGCCCAAGCAGGCAGACGGCTTCACGGAGTTTGAGAACATTCGGCACCGGCCTCAAGGCTACGGATGCTTAGTGCTCAGAGGCGAAACGGCTCGCTAAGCGCCTCCCTAACTCATAAATAGGGCTACTTATGAGACCAGTAGCAAGACCAGTAGCGAGACCAGTAGCGAACCCCACTCCCCCTAGGCTCAAGGATGTGATGAGAGTTATTGGAGGGATAGGCAGGGTCTTGGTGACCATTGGGCTACTAACCCTGTCTTTCGCCGCCTACCAACTCTGGGGCACCGGACTCTATGAAGCCAGAGCCCAAGATTCTCTCAAACAGGACTTTGCTAAGGGCCTAAAGACAACGAGCCCAACGTCACCAAATCCAGCGAAGCCCGAGACGAAGCCGCTCCCGATCCCGAGCGGTGACGCCATCGCCATCATCAGCATTCCGAGTATTGGAGTAGAGCACGCCGTTGTACAAGGCGTGAGGCGCGCAGATCTGCGCAAGGCCCCTGGGCACTACCCCAATACTCCGCTCCCTGGGGAGTTAGGCAACTCTGCAATTGCAGGGCATCGCACAACCTACGGAGCACCATTTGGGCGACTCGATGAACTGAGACCTGGAAATCTGATTCAGATTCGAACCGCTACAGGAGAGTTTCGATACAGCGTCACAGAGACAATCATTGTGAGGCCAACAGAGTTGAGTGTTCTTAACGCGACCCCAACGGCGACTCTTACCCTCACGACATGCCACCCGCGTTTCTCGGCTGCACGTCGATTGGTTGTACGTGCCAGCCTGGTGCTCGAGTCGAGTGCGCCGGTAAGTAAGGCGCCCACAATTATTCCAGACGTAAGTGACGCGACCCTCGACGGACCTGAGGGCGAGAGTGACCTGCGAGGCACAATTACTTGGGGAGTCGCCACGCTAATAGTTGGCCTCGGCTGGTGGGCAGCATTCAGGAAGCGCCGCGTATGGCAAGTTCGCTTTGGAGGGTTTATCCCGTTCGCAATCGTCTGCTTTGTTTGGTTCGGCTATCTAGACAGAGCGTTACCTGGAAATTACTGATCACTGCGCAAAAAGGCTTTATTTAGCCTACTTACCTGTAAACTCGGGGGGCCTTTTCTGTGCAAACGCCTCGAGCCCTTCTTGAAGATCGCTGCTCATGAAGGCAGTCTCCTCCAAGGCCTTTAGCTCTGCAATGCCATCCTGAGAGAGCCCAGTCTCAATTAGATGCAGCGCTCGCTTGTGCCCGTGAACCGTTATGGGAGCGAGGCGTGCAACCTCATCTGCCC
This sequence comes from Bifidobacterium breve, assembly GCA_945907055.1. Taxonomy (GTDB): domain Bacteria; phylum Actinomycetota; class Acidimicrobiia; order IMCC26256; family IMCC26256; genus IMCC26256. The sequence continues at coordinate 4,722 of CAMDSG010000038.1, forward strand.
ATGCGATTGTAAAATCGCGAACATCATCAGCACGACGATTTACTAAACCAGCACGCTCCGCCTCATCGACGTTTAGTGATCGCGAAGCAAGCAAAAGGTCTCGTGACATAGAGGGACCAACGAGGCGGCTCAGGCGTGAAATGTTGGCGGCTGAGAGCACAATCCCAAGTTTCGATGCAGGGATCGAGAAGATTGCTTTTGGCGAGGCAACCCTGAAGTCGCACCCAACCGCAAGCTGCATACCTGCACCCATGCAGGGGCCGTTTATCGCTGCGAATACTGGGAGTGGATGCTCAACGATGCAGTAGAGAAGTCGCTCGAACGCCGGACGGAAGGAGTCATTTCCGCCAGGCTGAATACCTCCACCGTCGGAGACATCAGCGGCCCGAAGCACTAGATCTGCTCCGGCGCAGAATGCACTCCCCTCAGCAGCGATGACAATTGCGCCAACACCATTGACGCGCTCTCCGCCGAGACCAGCAACACTTGTGAAGTGCGCGCGTATCTCGTCACAGATCTCAGCATTCAACGCATTGCGGCGCTCTTGGCGATCAAGGGTTAGGACCGCAACCCTGTCGATGATCTCGAAGCGCATCATGTCTCTGAGATGATCGCTATGAGGTCGCCTTCGCGTACCGTCTGTCCGGCCTCTACATGTATCTCTCTCACGATTCCCGGTACCTCCGTAATGACTGGGATCTCCATCTTCATGGACTCAAGAATTGCGATCTCATCCCCCTCCGCAACCGCTTGGCCCTCATCTACGACGACCTTCCAGACGCTTGCGGTGATCTCAGCACGAATCTCAGCCATGGACCCGCACCCTAGCGCCGCGTTTTACAGAAACCGGCGTCAGATCCCCATCTCTACTTTGGGCTCTTCGTACCGGACGCGCAAAAAGCGCGGCCCTACAAGTAATGCGTCCGGCGTCAGATCCCATCTCTACTTTGGGCTCTTCGTACCGGACGCGCATATAGGACATCCCCAAGCAAGTAATGCGTCCGGCGTCAGATCCCTCTCCACTTTGGGGGGCGCTTCTCGGCGAATGCTGCGATGCCCTCTGCTGCATCTGCAATCTGCGTGTGCTCGTTGAGCTTGTTGTGCAGGTACTCAAGAGCCGGGTCGCTATCCATCTCTAGTGCTTGATAAAACGCATCGCGCCCCAATCGCAGAACGAGTGGCGATTTAGCGGCTAGTTCAGCGGCTAGTTCATCTACCCGCTCATCGAGGTTGGCGACAGTAACGACTTCGTTAACGAACCCAATAGCAAGCGCCTCTACTGCCCCGACACGCCGCCCAGTCATCTGAAGCTCTAGGACCTTGCGAGGAGGCATTGAACGCAGCATCGGAACAGTAACGATGTACGGCCAGAGCCCAACATTTACCTCCGGCGTACCAAACTGCGCATCATCGGCAGCGATTACAAAGTCGCAGCAGAGCGCGAGCCCCATTCCGCCTGCTAATGCGTATCCGCGCACTCGCGCGATTGTGGGCTTACCGAGAGCCCAAAGGTCTTGGAATAGCCCAACCAAAACCCCTCGCTTCTCGTGTGCTTCCTCGCCGGTGCCTGCGATCGCGTCGAGGTCTGCGCCTGCACAGAATGCTCTATCCCCCGCGCCTGTAAGCACCACGACCCTCACGGCTTCGTCGCCCTTCGCGAGAGCGAGAGCATCTCTGAGCCCCTGCATCACTGCAAAAGACATTGCATTGCGCCGCCATGGGCGGTCAATTGTTATACGAGCAACGCCATTGCCTACCGAGTAGGAGACCTCAGAGTCACCGAGAGGAGGTTTTTCAAGCACCTTGGCATCGTAGAGGCTTAAGACACCTAGATGCCGCGTATGGGCCGTAACGTATGGGGGTGCTCTTCACCGCTATCACGCTTCTCCTTGCCCTTGGCATCTCCTTTGCTACACGCGGACAACTCTCACGCATCACAGAACTCCCCTTTCAGCGGCTCGTTCTCCTATTTTTAGGTGTCGCAATTCAAGCTGGCCTCGAGTGGATAACTCTTCCGTCTGGGCGCGGCGACTACTTAGGTGCTGGGCTCCTGATCCTCTCTTACGTGATGCTGCTTGGATTCTGTGCCGCCAACCTGCGAATCGATGGAATGCTCGTCATTGCAGTGGGGATAGCGCTAAACGCGTTAGTAATCTCGCTCAATCTTGGGATGCCGTACCAAGCACCTGTCGGGCATGCTGCAGTGGAGACCGTTAAGCATCGCCCTGAACGCAGCGACGACATAGCGACGATCCTCTCTGACCAGATTGTGATCCCGCCACTTCGCACGTCAATTTCGTTCGGTGACATAATTATCGCCGTCGGGCTAATCGATACGTGTTACCGCGGTAGCAGGCGTCAGAGGCGTTCGAGAGCAGCGAGAACCCTCACATCGTATGAGTAACCGAGTCCTCTATGTAGGGCCTCGATAGCCGAGTCTCTTAGAGTCTCGTCTCCATTCGATATCTCGTCGTACGCGCTTGCAACGCGAAGAATGTCGCTCGCGATGGTTCCGTCTGTACCGTCGAGGATCGCTGCCGATGGCGTCAGTTCCTCGGTCTGACGGAGAATCTCTGCACCCTTTAGAGCCACATCGGCCTCGTGAACCGGTGCGCCACTCGGGTCGCCGAAATCAAGACATAGATGCCCTAGGTGGTGCAAGAGAGCGGCGCTCTGTAAAGCTGAGAGTTGATCGCCGCCTAGCCCTAATTCAGATCCGAGACGCTGGGAGAGGCCCGCCACTCGAGTCGCGTGACCTGGGCGAACGATCCCAGCTAACTCGGGGACAAGTGAGAGCGCAGCGATGGTCTGATCATGGGTTCGACGAATCGCTACAACTTGTTCGAATGCAAACCACGCTGCGAGTAACGGAATTGCAAAGAGGACGGGACCCCAGAGGCCCATCCCGGCGCGACCCTCAATCCCGTTATACGAGATTGCCATGAGAGCACCGGTCGTGATGATCGCTAGGTCGGCGGTTCGCCCGTGGGTTGCAAAATTAGCTTGACGAGCAGATAGCGCTACTAGCCCGTCAGAGACAACGATCTCCGCTACACCTGCCAGTACAAGAGCAAGAAGAACGAGCCAACGCTCATCGGCTAACCCTCCGTGATCAAGGATGAGGCGATACGTCATAAGCGCAGCCAAGATCGCTGCAAGCCTCACGGCGGTTGTATAAATGCGTCGCCAAAGTGTCGGCTCGGGGCTGAGAATAAATGCGAGACCAAGCGCAACGACGATTGTAACGATGACCTCTGCGGGGGTACCAGCACGCACCACAACTAGAAAGAACGCATACGAGAGAGGTAGCGCTACACGACCAGAGGGGCGCAGATTTAGCATCTCTCCTGCCGCTATTGCGCTCCCTAAGAATATGAGTACCAGCCATGGACCTTGTGGGTCCACGAGTTCAACCACTCCCATTGCGACTGCGCCGAGCATTAGTGGAACAGCGATTCGCGTCCGCCTAGACATCGACTCCGGGCGGCCAATCTGGATTACGGAGTGGACAGCGGTTACAGCACTCATCGAGAGGCTCCTTCGGTGGAGTTCTCGCGCATCAATTCGCGACCTTTGGCTGCTTCGTTTATACGGCTAGAGGCCATCGATGCTTGATCTTGAGCGATTGCAGGCGAGTCAGCAGCCTGCGCATCTGCAAGGTCGCCTAATCCGGCAGAACCAGTCCCCACTGTTGGAGGCTCTACAGCAAACTCATGCGGCTCCTCCTCGAATCCCGCACCATGCTGAGCACCAGATCGTGTCAGTGCTCCGATGAGCGACTCCACGACCTCGGCGTTGAACTGCTTTCCGGCGTTCTTGCGGAGTTCCTCGAAAGCAACCTCCTGGGGAAGCGCCTTGCGGTATGAGCGAGTTGAGGTCATTGCATCGTACGCGTCGGCTACTGCAACAATGAACGGCTCGATCGGCCGGGCACTGTCATCGGCTCCCTCCGACATGGAGTGGGCCTCACTAGTTGCAGAGGGGGCAACGGGCGCTAGAAAATCAATGCGAGTAAGGATCTCAACTGAGACAGCCTCATGGCTGCGCACGATGTCAAACTCCTCGGCTGTGAGTTTTCCAGGCTTATTTAATAGGTGATTCGGCACCACAAGTTTGCCCACGTCATGCATAAGAGCTGCAAAACGAAGCCTCTCGATTCGCGCTGTATTGAATCGCATCTCTCTACCAATCATCACTGCATAACCGGCAACGCGCTCGGCGTGCCCTGCGGTATATGGATCTTTTGCCTCGAGTGCTCCAATGAGAATGCGAACAGTCGCCTGGTGAGAATCCTTGAGTGCCAGGAATGATGCAAAGGCTTGACGCGCCACAAGGATTGGAACAACGAAGAGCGGGATGATCACAGCGCCGTAATCAAGGTAGAGACGCCCCATGAATACACCGAGCAATGCGAAGGGAAGTATCTGCACAATGCGCGGTCGTAGCTCGCGTAGTACTGCGGAGTAGCTCGTCTCTGTTGAGATTGAGACAACTGCACCAAGGAGGAGAAGGTTCACAAGGCTAAATGCCAGGGCTGCAGGCACTGAAGCAAGTAGCAAGACGGTAGAGGCTCGCTCGCCTGAGCCGTGCACAATCGGTGTAAATGCAGCGGCAGCAGCGCAGGAACTAAGAGCGAAGTTGGAGCTATTAAAGAGAATTTTGCGCCAGTCGCCGCTGCGTAGATGTGGCCAGTAGAGACCTCCAGCGAGACCAACAATCAACGCACCAAGAAGCGGCCCCTGTCCTTGGAAAGCAACAATTGCAGCCATTGCAAGCATGAATGAGGCGCTAGCACTAGCCCTATTCGGGAGAACTGCAACCTGATTCTCAGCTAGAGCAAAGAGGGCAGCAAAGACGAGCAACGGGGCTGCATCGGGGAGAGGCGAGTTACGTGCGAGGACCGCTGCGATTGCAATGGTAGATGCGCCTAAGCCTAGGCAGAAAACAGTGAGGCTGTCGATGGCTCGACTCTTCACCTGATCTCCTATTAGAGAAGCGGCTGAGTGACGCTGACGTTGAATTATCTGCATAAGGATTGCTAGGGGGTTCGTTACTTACTTCCAAGACAGAGGCGGCAAAGCCTCGGCGATTTACTATCAGCCCGGGTTACTTCCAACCCATGCCTGCGCCACCGCTAAGCAGTAGAGCAGCCGCACTCGAGACGAGCAATGTGACTCGAACGAAAGACTTCTTCATTTGGAGATTCCCCCTTCACGATTTATCTCTCTAGGTTCCGCTAATGACCTAGAGGTAAACGCTCCGCTCGGGACTCTCACGTCCTGCTTCGTGTGCCGAGACTCTGCCGTCTCTGTCTTGGATTTATCTCTCCCTCTAATGCTCCCTTCGATTACTTCAACTTGACATCAAAACTGGATCAATCCCAGCCTCAAATCAGCTGGCACCCTCCCGACCGAGAGGCCTCCAAATGACTCGAAACCCTCCTGCCTCAATTGTCACAATGAGTAACAGGAACCACAACCGTAACACCAGCAACAACCAATAACCATCAATTCCCAAGATCCGGGGCAATCGCGGTTCTTCCAGCGAGAAATTCTGATCTATCACCACTCAGCGCGATATCTCGCCGCATGCTGCCACCACCCTCTATTGGGAAATGATCGGCATCCTCTGGGATTGACACGCCTCAACCCCGGAGTCGCCGTATCCTCGCCGTATGGACGATTGGGCAGATGACTACTCCGAGGAGACTGCCGCTATGCCCAGCCACGATGAACCAGACGCCAACAACATGACAGGGACCGGCGACCCAATCCAAGACGAGATCCTCGAGCTTGAGCGCGAGCTCTGCCGCCTCGCTGAGGTCTCCGCCGCCCGGATTGTCACGGACCGTGTAGGTCGCCCCACCGAGGTCCACATTCTGGCTCAAGGAGCAAAGCACCCGAAGCAGGTTGTCCGGGATATTCAGTCAGTTGCCCTTGCGTCATTCGGAATTGAGTTAGATCGACGCATCGTCTCCGTGGTTCAACTCGGTGGAGAGGCTGGAGGAAGCCGTTCAGGTGGCGTTGCTTCGGTTTCACCTGAGACTCTCGAGAACCCGGTACGCCTTAGCGACCGCACAACGCTTCGCCATGTCGCTGCAGAGGCCAACGGTCTGCGTTCACTCGTACGCGTCACACTCGTCAATCAAGACCGTGAAGCAATTGGCTTCGCAGAGGGCTCAGTTGCATCGAGTGCGCGCCATCGCCTTGTCGCCGCTGCAACAATTGATGCACTACGTCAGTTGCTCCCCGCCGCTGAGTGCTGCGACGTTGATACAGCACAGATTCTTAGAGTCGGCACCGAGGATGTAGCGGTAGTAACCGTTGCATTTGTACTCACCTCTGCAGAGCACCTGCTCTCCGGCTCAGCGGTAGTTCGCCGACGCGATGAGTCTGCTGCAATCGCACGAGCAGTACTTGATGCGACTAATCGCAGACTCGCAATCGTTCTCTAACTAATCCCTAGAGAATTACTCAGCCACTTGACGGCTGCCAGAGCGCATGCGCAATGACGCTTAATTCCCGAGTTTTCTACCTAGAAGAGTCACTAGATCGCAGGCAGCCTCGATGTCGTGGACCCTTATCACGTCTGCCCCATACTCAATAGCCAGTGCAAGATATGTGTGCATGCGATGGTCCTGCGCTTTTCGAGGCACCGGAATCATCACGGGTGCACCCGCTACGCGAAGTTCATCTAGGCGACGAATCGTCTCTAATTGGAGCTCTCCATAGCGTGCATAATCGCTGCTGTAGTTAATGCTCAAACCTGGGTCGATGATCACTCGATTGATTCCGACATCTGACAACTCTGCAACCAGTGACGCAAGACCTGCAGCGACAGCGGCCGGTCTGTCTCCATCTAATTCGCGTGACGAAACCTCAAGAGGATTTGGGCCCTCGATATGCATGACTACACACCACACATTGTTCTGCACAACGACGGAGCGCATCTCTGGCCTCTGCATGCCTCCGGTGTCGTTCACGATCTGTGCACCGTGCTCTAGCGCTACACGAGCAACCTCTGGTTTCCAACTATCGACCGAGACAATGAAGCCATCCGCCACCAATAGGTCAAGCGCTGGGAGTAAACGCTCCAACTCCTCGGCGGGTGTTAGTTCGCGGTTCTCAAAGTGGCTGGACTGCGCACCGAGGTCGATGATCGAGGCGCCTAGGTCTCGCGCCCAGCGTGACCGCTCCAGTGCACCAGCGGGTGAGTCCACGACAGCCTGGCGAACGCGAGACTCGGGCGAGAGGTTGACCACCGCCATAACGTGGGTCACATCGGGCGCAAATACGGGGCCCATTCCGGCCGGCTCCTCAAATTGGGTCACGAGGGGGCAGGATACTGACATGAACATGAGTAAGGCGATGCCAGAGGGCCAAGAGCCC
>CAMDSG010000039.1 GCA_945907055.1 Bifidobacterium breve
CGCCTGTGCGCACACTCAAGAGGGTTACCTCTTTTGAGTACACAAGCTGCGCCGTAGTCGGATTTATTGCGGGCCAGAATGGCGCTTGGTAGAGACCTATTCGAGCGCTAGGAATGCAGTCCCCAGATGGGATGCATGTAATTTGGCCAGATATACCCGAGTAGTTGGCTACCTTGAGCAGCGCATCGCGCGCCGCTACGCGATTTATTACAGACGAGCCGCGTTCTCCGGGTTGAATCGCCGTAGAGATTGAGGCGACCAAGAGACTCGCTGCATCAAAGGCGTTTGCTTCGTATCCTGTAGTGGGGGCGACCCCGGTTCTACGGACAAATGCAGGTTGAAAATAGGTTCTGTAGAAATCATTTGACTGCAACACGCTCAAGTCGAGCCCCGTCGCAAAAAGATCGTTGGTATTTCCAGCGATACCTGCAAGGGTTGATACTTCTTGGCATCCGTCCCCGACAATTATCGGAATAGCGCGAGTGCGCGCATCGCTTCTTAGGGCAGCAGTGATGTTCGCGCACCCTGGGTTAATAGTGGGGATGAAGATTGCCTTCGGCGCTAATAGGGCAAGCTGCTCAACAAGTTCAGCAGCATCTCCTCCTGACGAGGAGGAGAGTTTTGTAACTACTACACCATTCACCCGTAATTGCTTTCCAAGTGAGTCAGCTAACTCGTTGGAGTACGGGTCTCCAATATCCGCGATAGTCGCTACAGAACTCCAACCTGCCCTGTCTCTAATAAAGGCGGCTGTAACTGCTCGACTGATTAGGTCATTATTTGCGAAACGGAAGTAGTAGGGAGGGCGAGTCCCTTCTCCGGTAAGCGCTGGGGCGGTATTGGATGGTGATAGTAGAAGTACATTGCCATCTGAGTACTTCTCCGCAGCGCCTTGAAGAGCACTCCCAGAGCATGTGGTTCCGATTACTCCGATAAGGCGCTTCTCGGCCAAGAGTCCTCTTGCGGTACGCGCACCATCGGTCGAGCCGCTGCACGTGTCTTGGGTGGAGAGCACAATTACTTCGTGCCCGTCAATGGTGCCGGGCACACCATCGAAGCGCCCATCCAAGTAATCAATAGCTAACTCAACCCCAACTAGAGATTCTTTACCTATCGCTATATTTTCCGATAGTTGTGTGCCAATAAATATTGGTTCTCCTATGCCTAAGGGCACGCAGTCAGCCTTCTTCGAGCAAGAGCTCTCACTCGATGTTTCTCCGGGGGCATTAGAGGTGCTCGACCCGCACGCAGAGGCGGAGATAATTGTGACTGCAGATAGAACCGCGGCGCCTATGAATCTTGACTTGCGATGTGTCTGCGGCTGACCACTCGAGAGGAGCCTCATCGCGCTATCCACGGTAAGAATGCCCCGCTTGATATCTCTTGAAGAATTTGTTCGATGGGAGTAGTGCTTGCCACGAAAGGCCCGCGAAATGGTGCGCTGATTGCAATTACCGCTGCGATGTCGAGTGCAACGAGTGCGATTATGCCTAACGCGACGAAGCCATATTTTGGCCCAGCCCTTAGTGCAATTACCAGAGCGTTGATAATCAGTGCCAGCCCCGCGATGACACTCAAAGTGAGGAGCGGCACCGGCAGAGTCTGAGAGGCTACTGAGACGCGCTGTCTGCGGGCTTCAGTCATCGTCTCTAATGCACTCGCCATTGAGGTTATTGGCGCTTCTGGAGCGTACGGCCTCGAGGATAGGTCTGCTATCTCTAACTGCAGATCTCCTAGAGCATCGAATGCGGTGGATTGAGTCTCGTCATCGATAGCGAGTGCCCTCCATTCGCTATCTATAAGAGCCTTATCGTATTTGCTTAGTAGTGCCTGAATTCGGTAAGTATCGGGTGGAGGCAGACTCGCACTTGCATAAGCAAGGACACTCTGGGCGGCGACCTCGGTGCTAATCGCTCGCTGCGTCTCGCGCAGTGTCAGGTATTCGCTGTTAATGAGAAAGCCGGTCAAGATTGCGAAGAGGCTCCCTAACGCGGTCATGTATGCGGCGGCGGTCATGCCGGCGATCTCAGAGCCTCCATGCTCCAGTTTGATTAGCAAAAGTAAAGAGATAGCGGAGATGAACAAAGTGCCGAGTATGCAGAGCGCAAGCACAGCCCCTGATGAAAGAGAGGTAAGCCAGGTCATTTGTTGGATTCTGCTTTCGCTACAGCCGATGCCCAAATTTGACGAACCTCTGCGGACTCGGCTTGGGTCGGGAGTATGCCCCCCGAGCGTTTGATCGCTGGTGTAGTACTCGGATCGAGCATTAGGTCCACGAATTCCTTGAGTGCAGGGGAGTCTGCGACTGCTTGCTGAGAGACGAACAGTAACGAAGGTCGAGTAAGCGGGTAGAGCGCAGAGCGGACCTTGCGAGTGGAGGGCTCCACGCAGCCATCCCCTGTATTTATAGATACCGGGCTAAGCGCACGTCCCTTGAGATTCAAATCCGCGAGGGTGAGGACTCCGAGAGAACCGGGAGTTCGAAGCGTTGAATCGCGCACAAGCGCCTCGCTCTCAAATGCGGTGTAGTCGCCCCTTGTGCTCGCCTCAGTACCGCGAGTTGTTGCTTCCTGGCTGAGGCCTTGGTCTGAGATGACCTCCATGATTCCAGAGGAAGGAGGTGGGCCGAATATGGCTAAGGGGCCACTTGGAAGAGATGCTTTCTCGGTCTCCGGGAGTAGCGGCGATCCATCCCAAGTATTTACTCCGAATGACTCAATGCCTAGGAGCGCATAAAGAGCGGTGTATGAAAGACATCTAGGGGGGCCATCGGCGGGGCGTGTAACTAGTACAACAGCATCTCGCGCTAGTAGGAGTCGCACTGGAGAGACGTTGCTCTCTTGACAGGATGTCTTCTCGGCCTCGGTTAGTTCCCTTGCTGCGGTTGCGAGTGGTGCGAGACCATCGCATAGTAGAGCGATGCCATCGGAGGTCCCTGTGAGAGCGACGTTGAAGCGAACTAATGGGTTCGCCTCTGCGAATCTGCCACCCGTCTCAGAGACGACTTGGAGGAATGAGGGCGATCCTTGGATTTTGATTGATCCACTAAGTGGAGCGGGGGCTGCGCAGGCGGCGACGGCGCTGCCGATCGCTAAAAGGGCTGCACCTACTCGAAGTAACGAGTTGGCTCTGCTCCTGACTACCTGAATTCCGCTTGCCGCGAGGTGCTCTGAGCGCTGAGTTGTAGTTCTAAGAATCGGTGACCCCATCATGTGGGTGATGAGGATAGTGGACATGGTCGAGATTGACTGAGGCGAATTGTTGAGTCCGAGTGCCGATTAGGTGAATATTTGGGGATTCGCGCTCCTGACTCCTCAGCGGCGATCTCTCGTGTATGGCGGCGTTATTGCTCGGATACTCGGGACTGTTACGGGCGCAGTAGGCGAAGGTCTCTTAAAACTGCTTCTAATGCAGGCCCAAATGCCGCCGCATCGGCGAGTGTTGTGCTCCAACCTACCGAGACTCTGAGCGATCGATCTGCCGCTGCCCCCATTGCTAAAAGCACTGGTGACGGCTCGAGTACTTCACTAGAGCATGCTGATCCAGAGTGCACTGCAATTCCGCGTGCGTCGAGTGCGAGTAATACGGGCTCTGCCTCAACATCGTTGATGGTTATGCAGAGAACATGTGGGAGACGCCTCGCCGGATCAAGAGGCCCAACTCTCGTAACGCCCTCAATCCCGTTGCAGTACTTCTCTATTAAATCGGTCTGTGCAAAATTTGCCGCTGATTCATTCTCAAGATTGGTTGCGACCTCTTGTGCGGCTACCCCAAAGCCAACCATCGCTGCAACATCTTCTAATCCAGCACGACGCGCCCGTTCCTGTGCGCCGCCAAGCATGAGTGGAGGTATACGCAGTCCGCGTCGCACAAACATCGCGCCTGCCCCCTTAGGTCCGCCAAATTTATGTGCACTAATGATCGCTAGGTCAACGTCGAGTGCTGCTAGATCAACCGGTATGTGCCCAACGCCAGATGCTGCATCGCAGAGGATAAGTGGAGTAGCGCCGCACTCCTTGGCCGCGGCTCGGATAGCTCGCACGGCTTCATGCACCGGCTGAACAGAGCCGACCTCATGGTTAGCAAGTTGCAGCGCAACGAGAGCAGTCTCAGGGCGGATCGCAGATGCGATCTCTTGCGGGTCGATCAACCCCTCAGCGTCGCAGCCCACGATTGAGGAGGCCCCTGCTCTCTGGGCGACCACGCTCTCAATGGAGTCTCCGACGCATGAGTGCTCGATGGCGCTAGCAACAATATGTGCGCCACGCTCTGGGGATTGATCAACTGCACGTGCAACCGCACCAAAAACCCCTGCATTTGCAGCCTCCGTGCCCCCAGAGGTGAAGACAATCTCCCTAGGGCGAACCCCTAGAAGATCAGCGACCTGCTCGCGTGCTACCTCAAGAGCGACTCGAGTCGTGAGCCCCTCAGCGTGAAGGCGCCCGGGGTCTGCGTAGTGATCCCGAAGATACGGCAGCATCGCCTCAAAGGCAGAGGGTCGGAGCGGAGATGCACTCGCATGATCTAGATAGTGGCGCGTCATCGAATTGGAGTGCCGCTCACCCGAGAAGAGTGACGCAGGTGTCGTCCCCCGAAGTGCGCCGCGCCTCTTGAGTCGATGCAGTCTCGCCATATAGACCAGCCATCAGGCCACGTATCATCCCATGGTCAACAGCGCAGATCACATGTGGATACTGCTGGGCTGCGATTCCGAATGGGCAAGAGTCCGCGACGATTGTCATCTCAGAGCCGCGCGCCTCTGCATGTGCGGCAAAGCCATGGGCAGTTAGCGCCTCCGCAACAGTTGCGACCGCCTCCTTTACAGAGCGTTGATGCTCAGCCGGCGCCATGCGTGATGCCAACTCATGTCCGTATGCATAACCAACCTCACCCGCCATGACCTCGGCTTGTTCGGGGGGCAGCAGATCTAGAGCGCGCGCTAATAGAGTTCCGATTAGGTCATCACGCCCTGGAGGATTAGCGATGTTCGTCGCAGCCTCGGAGACTCGATAACGCTTCGAGGGCCTACCTGCGGAGCGCGTGTCTTGGTCATTGGGTCGCGCTGTGTCGACAATCACATAGCCAGCGGCAGCGAGTTTCTCAAGATGGTGACGCGCAACATTTGAGTGGAGGTTGAAGCGCTCGGCAATCTCTCCGGCAGTCATCCCGGTTCGAGCATCGCGAATAAGGAGGTAGATCTCGCGTCGAGTGGGGTCTCCGAAGGCATTTGTGACCGCACTGACCGCAGCATTGAACTCAACGGGGTCGAAGTGGGGCAGATCAGGTATGGCTGTGGCAGTGACGCTGAGATGAGCCCTGCCTGAATCGGGGAGTCTCGGTGACATCTGCGTATTCTACCTATGTCGGTAGTGGAAATACTCGGGAGTGAGAATGGCGAGTCAACTAGAGGCAAATACAGCGCTAGGGGAGGTCCAGGACCCTGAACTGCGCCGAAGTCTCGTCGATCTCGGGATTATTCGCTCAGTCGCTGTGGACGGCGATCTGGCGGTTATCGGGATTGTTCCGCCGCTCGAGGACCTTGGGTACCGAGGGGCCCTTCACGGAGTTATCACCGAGGCGCTAGTAGCCCTCGAAGGCATATCGCGCGTCGAATTCACAGTGACCGAGCCAACTGCTGCTGAGTTAAAGGCCGTTGCATCGCGCCTACGCCGTGAGCCTCCACCCAACCCGCTTGCTGTGACCGACGCTGCGAAGCCGCCACCGCCGCGTCAGCGCTCTAACCCGTTTGGGAGTTCGAATACACGCATACTCGCGATTGCATCGGGTAAAGGCGGGGTCGGTAAATCCTCGATCACGACCAACCTTGCAATCGCTCTCGCTCAGCGCGGGCACAGTGTCGCCGCAGTGGATGCAGATGTGTGGGGATTCTCAATGCCGCGCATGCTCGGCATACATCGCCCGCCCGAGACCATCGATGACCTCATCATTCCCCCCTCTGCAAATGGTATTCGCCTCATCTCAATGGGTTACTTCGCTCGTGAAGACCAAGCAGTTGTATGGCGTGGTCCGATGCTGCATAAGGCGCTTGAGCAATTTCTTACAGATGTGTATTGGGACGAGCCCGATTACTTGCTTGTAGACATGCCCCCAGGTACCGGAGATGTCTCGCTATCAATTGCGCAGTTCTTGCCTCGCGCTGAGGTAATCGTGGTCACGACTCCCCAGCCAGCGGCCCAGAAAGTTGCCCAGCGAGCAGCGGCCATGGCCGAGAAAGTTGATCTCAAGGTCATCGGCGTGATCGAGAACATGTCTTGGTTCCGTGGTGACGACGGGAAGTCATACGAGATCTTCGGGCAAGGCGGTGGCGACGAGTTAGCAACCACCCTGGGAGTCCCTCTACTAGCAAAGATTCCCCTAGTTCCAGTCTTGAGGAAGGGCGGAGACGACGGGAAGCCGATCATCATTTCCCATCCAGATGATGAGGCCTCCGCCTGCTTCAGGGCTGCAGCGGAGCGTATTGATACCGACCTAGCTCCTCGTCAGATCAGGCGACCCGAACTACTCATTAACTAATTGGGCTTTCTCTAGTTGCAGCGCCTTTCGCGAACCCGAGGCAGAGACCGCTACGATACGCAGGCACCAACATTTAAGAACGTCAATATTCAAGAACGTCACAATGAGGGGTAAATCAATGGAAGTAAGAATCGGCGTCGTCTACTCGGCAAAGGAACTCAACTTAGACATTGAAGGCACCCCTGACGAAGTAGCTTCTCAGGTCAACGCAGGCCTCGCAGCCTCTGGAACCATCCTCTGGCTAGCTGACAGCAAGGGCCGACGTGTAGGTGTACCCGCAGACAAGATTGCGTACATCGAGATCGTCGGCGAGGACGCTGCTAAGAGGGTCGGCTTCGGCCGCTAAGTAAATGCTGGGCGAGCCTGATGGTTCGGAGCACGATCTGCACCGCGAAGAGTTGTTGCGTGACGACCACGAAGCAGCCCAAGAACCGCTTCTCCCTGAACTTCTAAAGAAGCGCCTGCTTGTAATCACAGGCAAGGGCGGAGTTGGGAAGAGCACGGTTACTGCAGGGCTAGCGCTCCTTGCATCTGATCTCGGCAAACGCGTCCTAGTTGTTGAGGTAGATGCTAAGGGCGATATCGCCTCGAAGTTTGAGCACCCACCTGTTGGGTTCGTCCCCGTTGAGGTGCACCCCAATGTGAGCGTGCTCGCAATGGATACTGAGGCCTCTCTTCGTGAGTATCTAAGACTTAATCTGCGCATCCCAGTGGTTGGGCGCATCGGTCCGATTGCTCGTGTCTTTGACTTCGTTGCGACCGCAGCCCCTGGAGTTAAAGAGGTATTGACGATCGGGAAGATTGCTTGGGAGGTTCGCGAGTCCATCGCCGGGCGAGCACCGTGGGATCTTGTAATCGTTGATGCAGCCGCCACAGGACACGTCGTAGCGCAATTGGGGGCACCCGATGCGATAAAGGACTTAGTGAGCGTTGGGCCGATCCGTTCACAGACTGAGTGGATGACAGATCTCCTAGCTGACCCAGCAATCACAGCTCTAAATGTTGTTACGACCCCAGAGGAGATGCCGGTTAGCGAGACGATTGATTTAGTTGCACGGGCTCGTAGTGAGCTCGATGTTCCGCTCGGCGCTGTGTTCGTCAATCGTGTCCTGCCCGAATTATTTACACGCGCCGAGGAGTCGGCATTTGATGCGTTATCTGCGGAGGCGGTTCGCAGCCAACTTGAGAGCGAACTCGGGCTCGACCTTAGCGATGGAGTCGAGTCTGTTCTCTCTGGAGCGCGCCTCGCCGTAACAATGCGCAGAAGTCGCGCCGAGCACCTTTCAGACCTACGCGCAGCAGTAGACCTGCCGATGCTGTATTTGCCCTACTTATTCACACGTAGTCATGGAGTACGCGAGACGCGCGTTGTAGCCGATGCACTGAGCGCGGAGTTTGGGCTATGACCGCGGGATCGCTCGATGGGGTAGTGGCATCGAAGGAGATTCTGATTGTCTGTGGCTCCGGAGGGGTCGGTAAAACAAGTATCGCTGCGGCGATAGCGCTCGGTGCTGCTAGCCGCGTCGGCGGAAAAGTATTGGTTATAACAATCGACCCTGCAAAACGACTCGCAAGCGCTCTCGGGCTTGAGGAGATCGGTAACTCAGAGTCGCGTGTGCCCGACTCTGCCTTTGAGGAGGCCGGCTTAACGCCACGTGGCGAATTATGGGTTGCGATGCTTGATATGAAGGAGTCCTGGGACTCATTAGTGCTTCGCCACGCACCTGATGCTGAGACCGCTTCGAAGATCCTCAATAACAGCCTCTACGACAACATCACATCGCGCTTTGTTCAGAGCCACGATTACATAGCAATGGAGAGACTCTTCGAGATCCATGCGACTGGAACTTACGACCTCATAGTTATCGACACTCCACCTACGCGCAATGCACTTGATTTCCTAGAGGCACCACATCGCATGGCGGAGTTCTTCGGTGGGCGCCTGCTTCGGTGGTTGACTGCCCCATATCGTGCTGGAGGCGGTAGGGGAGCGCGGCTTGTAAATTTCGCAAGTAAACCGTTCTACCAAGTAGCAGACCGAATTCTAGGTACGCAGTTCTTGCAGGATATTGCAGAGTTTTTTCTAAATTTCCAATCGATGTACGACGGCTTTGTAGCGCGTGCCCAAGTAGTCGAGCGTCTTCTCCATGACCGGCGCACGACTTTTCTTGTCGTCACCACCCTAGAGTCGGCACCACTACGTGAGGCTGAAATCTTCTGTGGAGAACTCACCAAGCGCGAGTTCCCATGCGGTGCATTAATTACCAACAAGACGCTCCCAGAGTCCTTTACCGCCGAAGTGGGGGCAGAGGCCGGAGCCGCTCTGATCGCTAACGCTCACCGATTGGCGGAGGTATTGGCAGAGACCGGTGTAGAGGCGCTCGCTGATTCCGCGATTGATGAGCGGGTGCTGCGAACCGTCGGCGAGTCGTTCGGTAATTTTAGTGTGGTCGCTGCTCGGGAGGCTGAGCTGCGAGTTGAGTTACAGGCATGGATCGAGGGCGAGCTCGTAAATGTGCCGAGCCTCGATGCCGATATCCACGATCTGGTTGGCCTAGCGGAGATAGCAAACCACCTATTCACCTGATCCCCCACCCAAACCCCCGAACTTCGGGCACTTAAGGTCGCTATAGCGACACTAACCACCCGAAGTTCGTGAACTTCCCTGACACCGGTACGCTTCTCAACGTGTCCACACTTGAGGAACTCGCCAGACTGCATAGTGATGTTGAGGGAGAGGCCCTCGAGCATCTCCAGCGCCTTTTATCAGCGTGGCGCCTGATCTCTGATCTCTCATTCTCGGACCTCATTCTGTTGGTGCCTATTGAGGGAGAGGAGGGTGCTCGGTTCGTCGTTGTTGGGCAGGTGCGCCCCACTACCGGCCAGACGCTCTATGCAGCAGATCTTGTTGGGCAGGTTGTCAGTGAAGCCGAGCGTCCAGCAGCCACACGCGCACTTCGACGCGGTGAGGTTGTCGAGTCTCAGGCAGCACACTTAGGTGACGGCTCTCCGCTAACTATTGAAGCAATCCCTGTTGTGTTTCGCCACAGGACGATCGCTGTTCTGTCTCGCGAGTTCGACACTCTCATGGGGCGACGTGTCGGCGAGCTTGAGCGTTGCTATACCGAGGCATACGACGATTTAGTGCAGATGATTGTAGATGGCACGTTTCCGTTCTCACGAGAAGACCTCGAGATCGAGGGTGCGCCCCGAGTGGGTGATGGTGTAATCGTCTTAGATGGAGATGCAAAAATTCGCTATGCAAGTCCAAACGCGGTGAGCGCTCTTCACCGTATTGGCATTCATGCATATATCTCTGGCACGGAGATCAAACAACTTGGGTTTGATGAAGGCTCAGTAGATAATGCGATGCGCGGGCGCCTCCCTGTTCTGCACGAGATTGAGCGCTCTGATTGTTCGGTGCTAATGCGAATTATTCCATTATTAGAGGAGCTTGAGCCTGTAGGTGCGCTGCTCTTGATGCGCGATGTTACGGACCTGCGGCGCAGAGACCGCATGCTTATGTCTAAGGATGCAACTATCCGAGAGGTACACCATAGAGTAAAAAACAACCTGCAGACCATCGCTGCTTTGCTTCGTCTGCAGGGCAGGCGCCTCAAGTCGGAGGAGGCTCGCGAGGCAATCCAAGAGTCCGAACGTCGCATTAGGTCAATCGCAATTGTCCATGAGACGCTCTCACGCGAAGCAAGCGAGGAGGTCGACTTCACAAGCATCGTCAAACCTTTGGTGAGAGTTGTTGAGGAGACTGTTGCGGATCGTGACGGCGGCCTGCAGTTTGATGTGACAGGTGAATCTGGTTATGTGCCGGGCGAGACTGCAACACCGCTCGCAGTCGTCTTAAACGAGCTGCTTCAGAATGCGGTAGATCATGCATATCCGCGTGTTGGGGATGAGCCCATAGAGGGGACTGTGCATGTCCACCTCGAGCGAGAGGACAGCATCCTTGAGGTAATAGTCACCGATGACGGAGTTGGGCTACCGGTTGGCTTTGACCTCACTTCATCCCCAGGGCTTGGAACATCAATTGTGCATGCACTCGTGACTGGAGAGTTGGCGGGAACAATTGAGATGACGAACGCACGCGATGGTGACCGCCCTGGAACCCGAGTGCGTGTGCGTATTCCAGTGCCGGTAGCAGGTTGGACCGTAGAGCCCCCGGGCTAGAGCCAACGCTTGCGGCGGAAGTACCAGATCTGAAATACCGTCACCGAGACAATAAGTAACCCGGCGTATGAATATCCGAGTGGCCAATCCAACTCAGGCATGTACTCGAAGTTCATTCCGTAAAGGCCAACAATGAATGTTGGTAGCAGCATGATGGAGGCGATAGCTCCGATGAATCGACCCGAGATCACCTCATCTGCATCAGTTAGCTGTTTAATCGACTCGAAGATGAACTGCAGTTTCTCGAGGTGCTCATCGTGCAGGACAGATAGACGGCGAGATCGAAAGTATGTGTCGGTTAAGTAAATCTCTGTTGAGGTGCTGAATATCTCATCGCGGGTCCCGTCGCTATTCGTACGATGCAGATCAATTTCATCATTCACGATTGCTTTGAGAATGACGGCGAGTTCATCAATGACCGTCCCGAGGCTCGCGACCTCTCGCCTTACATTCTGCGCACGTTGGCGAATCTTGGGGATCTGGTCTGAGATTGCTCGACTGAGATCGCGCGTATCGATTCCTTTTAGTTCGTCTGCGAATGCGTCGATTACTCCGCCGGTATTAGCAATGACCTTCTCTAGTTCATTTACGACAATAGAGAAGAGCCGACGTAGGAGGTCTCCGGCAGCGGTATCAGGGCCAACTCGTCCCTGGGCTCTGCTAATTAGTGCCCTAAAATCGTTGGCAATCTGGCTCTCAATGGGGATAATTGAGTTGCTGTTGGTAGGGACCCTCAAGACCGTCCAGCAGGCATCAACCGTGGCGATGATGGTGAGCTCTGCAAACTCTGGCACGCCATCTTCGATCTCGGTAGGTATGTACAGGTGCCCAAAAATATACCGATCGAAGTGCACCTCGAATCGAGGGAAAGCGTGCAGTGGGTCTGTTCTACGCTCGCGTAGGTGCTTGTGAACAACCTCGTGTACCGGCTCGCCTATCTGTTTCTCAATAGAGATAATTAGCGCTTCGCAGGCTGGAGCGTCTGGTTCGTCGAGATGTATCCAAGGAGTATTCAAGATCGCCTCGTTTACTTAAGTGCCCGCTCTACGCGAATGCGATGCTTGCACCAGAGTCGCGTCGCAGCATGCGTCGCTCCTCCTCAGTGCGCCCGCCCCAGACACCGTTCTCCTGATTTGTAGCCATTGCGAACTCAAGGCAGGGGGTAGCAGCCGGGCAGATGCCACAGATTTCTTTAGCGGCCTCGATCTGGTCCGCAGCGGATCCGGTTGCACCTATTGGGAAGAACAACTCAGGGTTTGAGTTGCGGCAGATGGCCTCAGTTCGCCAATCGGCAGCGTCCCAGTCGTGTGTGCGGATCCAAGTCAAAGTCACAGATATTCCAGTCTT